>JBCBHB010000009.1:0-14257 GCA_038526025.1 Pseudomonadota bacterium | reverse complement strand
TCTCGGCGGCTTGGGCGGGATTGTCCGCCCGGTAGTAGGCATCCGCCGCGAGCCGATTGCCGATCCAGCCCGTGAAGGTGAGGCGGAAGCTCTCGACCATCGTCCCCACGCCGATATTCACCGAGAGCGCGAGCAGCAGCGCCATCAGCGCCAGGGAGAGGCCCGAGAGCTGCTGACGCGTATCGGCCCAGAACCAGCGGGCAAGGCCAAGGGGCGCAAAGCGTTCGGCGAGCGACAGGAGGGCAGCCACGATCACCGGCAGGGCGAGGGCTGCGGCGAAGACAAGCCCGCCAAGCGTGGCGAAGCCCGCGACGAGGCCGTCGGCAAGCACCGGGATCGCGAGCGCCGCACCGCCTAGAAGGATAGCCGCAAGGCCCTGCCTGCGCAGCCATCGCCGCTGCGCCGCAGCCCAGGCTTCGGGCCCGGCGGTGGCCAGCACAGGCATGGTGTAGGCGCGCCAAAGGCTCTGCCCCGCCGCCGCGAGCGCCCCGGCCAGCGCCATGGCAAGCCCACCGGCCCACCAGAGGGGCCGGATGGAGAGGCTGCCCGGCACATCGGCGCCGTAGAGCCCGCGGAGAGAGAGCGCCATGTCCGGCAGCAGAAGGCTTGCCACAACCCAGCCCCCCACCAGCCCCACGGCCCCCGCCACCACCGCCAGCAGCGCCACCTCGGCCAGGAGCGCGCCGGTGAGAAGGCGCGCCGAGACGCCCATGGCCCGCAGGGTGCGGAAGATCCCCCGCCGCTGCTCGAAGGCCAGGCCGATCGCGGCATGCACGATGAAGAGGCCGACAAGGAAGCTGAGCAGCCCGAACGCCGTGAGGTTCATGTGGAAGCTGTCGGTCAGCCGGCCGAGATCCGGCGGCTCCTCGGGCGTCACACGCTCGAGCCCGGCGCCGGCGGTCTCGGCGAGCGGCAGCGCCCTGCCCTGTGCCCTACTCTGGGCCCCACTCTGCGCCCCACTGAGGAGCAGCGCGGAGAGTTGCCCTTCCGCGCCCAGAAGGCGCTGCGCCACACCGATATCGACGATGATGAGGCGGGCGGCGATGCCGGCTCGCGGGTCGAGCGGCGGCAAGCGCGGGCCGCCGTCGAGCGCGGGCTCCGCGCCGGGGCCGCCAAGCACGCTCACGGTTTCCGGCGCGGCCAGTGCGGCGAAGGGTGCCATGGTGAAACCTGCGATGCCTGCTCCGCCATCGCCTTCATCGTCGGCATCGGTCAGCGACAGATCGATGTTCTCGCTCGCAGGCAGGCTGAGCGGATCCACGCCCACGATCCGGTAGCGCGTCTCGTCGATGCTGACGCTGCCTTCGAGGAAGGGGCTGACGGCCCAGCCGGCGCGGCGCAGCGCGACCCAGATGCTCTCGTCGATGCGTCCGCCCCGGGGGTCGACCAGGCGGGGGGCCCCTCCGGTCAGCGTGCTCGCCGCCCGATCATAGGCCGCGCGGGCCTCCCCGTTCAGCGCCTGCACGCCGCTCCACAGGGCGGTGGCGATTGCGAGCCCTGCCAAGAGGGCGCCGAGCTGCACGGGGTTGCGCCGCCAGTGGCTTGCGAGGGCGCGGAGTGTCTGGAAAAGCGGCGCTGTCTTGTCTCTCGTCACGCCGCGGCCCTCGGGCTCGACAACCGGCCCGCAGAGAGATGGACCTGCCGGTCGAGCCGCGCCGCGAGACGGGGAGAATGCGTCACCATCAGGAAGCCGCAGCCCGTCTCCGCCACCAGTTCGAGCGCGAGATCGAGCACGGCGCTCGAGGTGGCTTCGTCGAGATTGCCCGTGGGCTCGTCCGCCAGCAGCAGCGCGGGCCGGGCGGCGAGCGCGCGACCGAGGGCGAGGCGCTGCTGCTGGCCGCCGGAGAGCTGCTCCGGATACCGGGTGAGGCTCTGCGCAAGGCCCAGCCGCTCGGCCAGCCGCGCCTCCAGCGCTTCATCGGCGCGGCCGGCGAGGCGGGCCTCGAAGCCGAGATTGTCGCCCACGCTGAGCGAGGGGATGAGATTGAACTGCTGGAAGACAATGCCCAGGCGGGTCCGCCGAAGCTCCGCCCGGGCCCGCTCGCTGAGCGCGCCGATCTCGCGCCCCTCGATCAGAATGCGCCCGGCATCCGGCGTGTCGAGCCCGGCCACAAGGTGCAGGAGCGTGCTCTTGCCCGAGCCGGACTCGCCCGTGAGCGCCACGGTCTCGCCTGCGCGGAGGCTCAGGTCCACATGTTCGAGCACGGACAGGCGGCCCTGCGGCGTGGCATGGCTCTTGGCGAGCGCTTGGATCTCGAGCAACGCGGTCATCCGTCCCCTCGGCACTGCATGAAGGGTGAGATGGCGCGTTATGCTGGGACCGGCAAGGCAGGCCGCGCCGCCGGGGCCCGCGCCCCGTTGCCCCAGGGCCGACGCGTGGTCGCTGCCTCGGGCCCGATCCTTAGGCGATCAGGCCGATGCGGCGGCGGATGGTCTCGTCGCGCAGGCTGACCTCCTGGCCGGCGAAGGCCGCACCTTCAGGCCCCGCGAGCCAGGCGATGGCGCGTGCCGGCCAGTCCGCCGGGATGTGGACCGACCAGTCGAGCGTGCTCACGCGGTTGATGCCCGAGGCCTTGATCACCCGCTGCATGTCGGTCGCCACCGTTCCAGGGCTGAGACCGATGACGCGGACGCCCTTCTCCCGGCACTCGCCATCGGCCGCGCGGGTCAGCATGTGAAGCCCGGCTTTCGACGTGCAGTAGGCCGACCAGCCCTCGAGCGCGTTCACGGCCGCGCCGGAACTGATATTGATGATCGTGCCCTTTCCGCGGGAGAGCATGCCGGGCAGCACGGCGCGGATGCCGAAGTAGGCGCCCTTCAAGTTGATATCGATGAGGCGCGCCCAGGCATCCGGGTCGGTCTCGGCAAGGGGCCCGATAGGCTCGATCACGCCCGCATTGTTCACCAGGAGATCGAGGGGGCCATGCGCCGCCTCGGCTGCGGCGACCGCGGCCTCGACCTCGCCAAGGTCGGCCACATTGCAGCGCACGGCCTCGGCGCGGCCACCTGCGGCACGGATCTCGTCGCGCACGCGATCGATGTCCCCGGTGCTTCGGGCGGCGAGCATGACGCCCGCGCCCGCTTCAGCGAGCACACGGGCCGCGGCTTCCCCGATGCCGCGGCTGGCGCCGGTGACGAGGACGGACATGCCGGCGAGATCGGTCATCGCGGTGCTCCCTCACGGTTCGATCCGGGGAGCGGCGCTGCGATGGCGAACACGCTCCGGAAGGCTTCGATACCGCTGGGTAGCACCGCCCCCACCGCCCATGAAAGGCCGGCGCCCGCACGAGATCATGGTGTAGACCGCATGGCTCGGACGGCCGCCCCGCCGGCTGCCGATCCGGCCTATGCCGCCCTAATCGAGCGCTGCTGCGCGGAGGACGTCTTCATCCTCCTCGCCCGCTTCCCGGGCGACACGCAGACCCGACGAGACGCTGAGGACGATCACATCCCCACGCCGGCGGATCTCCACCGTCTCCGCCGTGCCGTGGGCCGCGCGCTGAAGGCTGTAGCGCTGACCATCCGCCAGCCGGGCACCGCCGCGGAGCACCTGCCCGCGCGAGTTGCCGCTGATGAAGAAGGTGACCGCGATACGATCCCCCTGCCGGTCGAAGAACCCAAGCACGCGCGAGAGCGTTCCGCGCACTTCCACAGGCTCACCGGCTTTGGAGATCACGGCGCTTTGAACCAAGCGCTCTCCCGCAGTTGCAGGAACAACGAGGACCAAACAGGCCCAGAGAATTACCAAGACACGCATCACATACCCCACGCGACACTCATGCAGCGCCACCACCCGCGCCACGAACTGTGCGTGTCATACACTGAAGAACCGTTAAGCGTGAGTCCCGATACGAGAAACACGTAAAAGGCGAGTCAGATTTCTCGTGGTTTCGATCGGCCCAGAGCGGCGCCGAGGCCCCTTGTCAGGCCACGAAATACCGGAAGAGCGCCGAGGCTGCCCAACCCGAGAAGAGCGCGAGAATGACGGACGCGATGCCGTATCCGGCGGGGAATTCATTGGCGAAACTGTAGAGCAGCCGCTCAATCCCGACCTTCCGAACCGGTATCGTCGTCTCATGAACGTCGATTACAACCTTGTCGCGCAGCAGGAAAATACGGGCCGCATAGTCCCCTTCCACAAGGTTCGCGGGCAGCTCGATGCTGGTCTCGAAGAGCGTCTCCTCGGTCAGTTTCACCCCGCCCTCATCGATGAAGTAGAGGCCGCGGGCGCGGTTGAGCCGGACGACGGCATCGAGATAGTCGCCACGCTCCTCGACCAGCCAGTCGGGCGCATCGATGAGGCGGATCACCTCGGCAAGGCCGACCTGATGCCGAAGCTCCTCGGTCCAGCTGATAACGTCCCGAAAAGGCCGCGTGGTATTGACAGCGTAGAGGCTGGGGGCGGCGTCGACCTGAACACCGGGGCCGTTCACCCATACGCCGAACTGCCGCTCGCGCTTGCGCACGAGAACGGGATGCGAGGGCCCTTCCACGACGACGATGACATCAAGCACGCCCTCCGGCGGCGGCGCAGCCCGTTTGACGGCCCCGAAGACGAAGATCTCCGACCCCGTGAAGCTGGCCGTGATCGCGACGCGGCTCTGGCTGAGGCCCGCCACAACCTCCTCGGCTTTGGCGGGAATGCCGGTAAACAGCGCCAGCAGGAGGAGCATGCGCAGGATCATTCCTCGACCGCTCCCAGCACAAAGAGATCGTCCGGCGTGCGCACAAGGTCGTAGCCCAGCTTCAGGCAGACCGCGAGGACGAGCAGCGCAAGGAGGATACGCAGCTGTTCGGCACGCAGGCGCGGCCCGAGGCGGGCGCCGATCTGTGCGCCGAGCACGCCGCCCACGATGAGCAGCAGCGCGAGAAGGGCATCGACCGTCTGGTTCGTGATGGCGTGGGCGATTGTTGTGAAGGCTGCGACGAAGAGGATCTGGAAGAGCGAGGTGCCGACAACGACCGACGTGGCCATGCCAAGCAGGTAGATCATGGCCGGCACCATGATGAACCCGCCCCCCACGCCCATGATCGCCGCGAGCACCCCGACCAGCGCGCCGATGACAAAGGGCGGGATCGCGCTGATGTAGAGGTTCGACTGGCGAAAGCGCATCTAGAAGGGCAGCCGGTGCATCCAGCTATGGCGCCGCTTCTCGCGCTTGCGCCCGCGGCGCACATTGGCGGCGGCCTGCAGGCTTTCCACGAGCATGAGCCCGCCGACGGAGCCGAGGAAGACGACGTAACAGAGCCCGACGGCAAGCTCCACCTGGCCGATCTCGCGCAGGATCTTGAAGGCCTGCACACCAAGCGCCGAGCCCACGATGCCGCCGAGCAGCATCACGGTGCCCATCTTCATATCGACGGTCTTGCGCCTGAGATGCGCGAGAAGGCCGGAGAAGGATGCCGCTGCGATCTGGTTCGTGCCGGTCGCCACGGCCACCGCCGGCGGGATGCCGGTGAAGATCAGCAGAGGCGTCATGAGAAAGCCGCCGCCGACGCCGAAGAGCCCCGAAAGCATGCCGACCCCGCCACCCAGGGCCAAGATGACCAGGGCATTCACCGAAACCTCGGCGATTGGCAGATAGATGTGCATGCGCCCTCCGCCCGATGCGCTGGTCTACCGGGCGGGGACGATACAGGCCAGCCCTTCCCGCAGGCGCGAAGACGGCGATCACGGGGATGTGGCCTCGGGGTGTCGGGCCAGCGGCCAAAGCCATGGGTCCAGTGACAGCGGGCGCCTAGTTGCGCGGGCCGAAATCGTCGAGGAGCCGGGGCAATCTCTCCTCCGCCCGCTTGCCGCCCGACCGTTCGGTCGGGTCGCTCTCGAAGACGTCGCGGAGGATCCCGGGCGCCAGCAAGGACAGCGGATTGACGCTGATATCGGGGTCCTCCAGCGAGCCGGTTACGGTGAAGGTGAGGCCGAGGAGGCCCTCGCCGCGATCGCCCGTCAGCACACGGCCGAGCAGGGGAATGTCGTTGAGAAAGCCCGACACGGCATAGGCCGGGGAAGCGACGCCGCTCATCGCGACCGTGCCGCCCTCCTGATCGATCCGCCCGCCGATGCGGATGGCGAGCGCCGGGCCGGTGGCAACAGCATCGGTGACCACGATGGCGCCATCCCCGAAGCGGAAGGGCACCTCGATGCGGCGGAAGCTCACACCGCCCACCTTGCCATTGCTCTCCAGCACATCGGCTGCGCCGCCTTCCACGAAGATGCGCTGAACGGTGCTGCCTTCCGTCAGCTGCAGCCGCTCAGCCTCCGCGCGCCCTTCGATGCGGTCGAAATTGCCGTCCTCAACGGTCGCGTCGATGGTCAGCGTGCCGCCCTGCGCCTCGGAGGCGAGATCGAGGGCGCGAAGGAAGGCGCCCGCGTCGTCGCTCCGCAGCGTAACGCGCCCGTCGCCCTCGATCGGCAGATCGAGCGTTCCGGAAGCGGGCGCCGAGGCGTTGAGGCGGCCCGCGAAGTCCATGCGCATACCTCTCGCGGGTTCCTGGCGGATGTTCCCGGCTGCCGGGGCTACGGCGACCCCTTCGGCGAGGACAAGACGGTCGAGGTCGAACCGGATCGCGATGGGGACGTCGGCGAGCGGGCCCTCCTCGGCGGACGAAGCGCTCTCGTCCTCACCGCCGCCGATCTCGTCTGCCACCGCGGCATCGAGCTTCCGGCCGCCGAGGCGCATGGCCAAGCCCCCCGCCCCGTCCGGCTCCGCCGCGACGGTGACATCGACCAAGTCTCCGATCACGAGGGTCGGTACGTTGAGCTCGGCAAGCCGGCCGTCCGCCCCGAAGGTGACGCTGCCTTCGAGCCGGAGGCCCGCGGCGTCCAGCGCCACGCGGTCGAAGATCAGCCGTTCGCCGAGACTGCCCGAAAGCAGGAGACTGCCAGGGCTGCCGGCCGCTTTCGACCAGGCCACGGGCGGATCGATCGACACCGGTGTGAGATCGCCCTCAACGCTGAGCCTCGGGGCGTCGTCGCCGCTCTGCTCGAGACTGGCCTTGAGGCCGAAAGGTTCCGGCCCGAGAAGCGGCAGCGCCGGGCCGAAACGCTCGATCAAGGCCCGGTCCACAGCCCCTTCGAGCGCGAGGCTGCGCCCAGGCGTGGCACCGTAGTTCTCCTCCCAGGTTGTGGTCAGGCGCGTACCGAAGGCGTCGATCGGTCCTGAGAGCGTCAGTCTCTCGGTGTCAGCCGCCAGCACGAGTTCCGGCGAAGCGATGGCGATCGGCTCTCCCACATCCAATGGCAGCGTCATGGCGACCTGAGAGAGCCGCGCCCGCGCATCGGCGTAGACCTCCTCTACCTTCAGGGCCGCCAGCAGCGGGAAGGCAAGCTGTGCGTCGACCCGCGCCTGCCCCGCGACCTGGCCGAGCGGCAGGCCAAGGCGCGAGACGAGGCCGAGGGGTGGCGTGTCGATGAGATCGAGCACGGCCGCGATGGGGCCCGCCGCGGTCAGCGACACATCGGCCGGCGTGATCGGTTCGTCGAAGTCGAAAATCCTGATCCGGGAGCCCGCGATATCGAGCCGTCCCGCGTCCGCCACATCCACATGACCCTTCACAAGCCCCAGATCGAAGCTGTCGAGCGTGAGATGCGCCTGCCCGTAGCCGCCCTCGATGGCTGGCATGGTGCCGAGATAGGTGCTCGCCACATCCTCGAAGCTGAAATCGAGCGCCAGCGCCTCGCCCCACGGGCCGAGCTGGAGATGCGCGACCATCTCCGGGATCTCGCCCTCAAGGATGTTCTCCACGAACCATGGCCGGGCGTTGCCGCCGGCGCCGATGGGCCAGAGCGCCTTCACATCGGCCACGTTGAGCCCCGTGGCGGTGATGCGCAGGCCGGTGGCTGGGTCCTCCTCCCCCTCGATCAGCGCCACGCTGCCGGCACCCTGCAGCACCATGTCGCCACGCGCGAGAAGGAGATCCGCGAGCTCCAGGAGGCCCGAGCCGGTATCGGCCGTGAAGGCGAGCGCGCCGCTCTCGAAGACCGCGGGCTCGACCAGGAGGCCGGGCAGGTCGAGCATCATGTCTTCCAGGCGCAGGTCTGCCGCCACCTGGTCGACCGCCCCGCCGGGACCTCCCCTCACCTCGACATGGCCAGAGATCCTGGCGCGGCCCTGCGGCCCGTCGAACGCGAAATGCTCCAGCGCCAGGTGACCCGCTTCCGGGCGGTACGAGGCGACCAGCCGGGCGTTCTCGAAGGGGATGGGCGGCAGTTCCTCGTCGAGCGCCAGCGTTCCGGCAGCGAGGTCGAGCGACGTGGCGATGTCGCCGATGCTGCCGTCGCCATGGACGACGGTCGAAACCCGTCCCGAAACCGGCGCGCCGAGCGGAGACAGCCAGGTGACCTCCGGCAGCTCGCGCGCCAGCGTGTCGAGCCGCAATCCCGCGAAAGTCGCCTCGAGGCGCGTATCGCGCGATCCCGCGTCGCGCCGGCCGGACAGGTTGATATCGGCTTGGTTCCCGGCGCGGTCTTTCACGGGCAGGACGGCATCCGCCCGGATCCCCCCCTCGTCGACGCGCAGGATGAAGTCCGCTCCCTTGACGCGGTACGTGCCACCGGTGGCGGCGTTCCGGATCAGGAGGTTAGCGTCGCGAATGGCCACCCTGCGAAGCCGTTCCGCACCCGCGGGCCGCGGTGCGAGGCCGGCGAACGCGTCGAGAAGCTTGCCGACCGCCCCGAAGCCCGCCTCGCCGCTGGCACCGGCTTCGGCGGGCGCCGCCGCCGCCTCAGCCCCGGCACCAGCCGCCGCGCCGAAGCCGAGACCGAAGCGGAACCGGCCGTCCTGGAGGCGAACGAGGCGCGCGGCGGGCTCGATCACAGTGATCCCCACAGGCTCGATCCTGCCCGCCACGAGATCGGGCAGCGAGAAACGCGCGCCGAGACGCGGCACCCGGATGACGACCTCACCAGTTTCGCGGCTACGGGCGGTCACGTCCCGGAAACGAAGGGCCGGACGCCCCCGGCGCGTGACGGCAAGATACGCCCCGCCAACCTCCAGATCCGCCTCACGCCCGGACCTGCTGTTGAAAGCCGTCTCCGCAAGCGAGGCCACGCCCGGGAGCGGGACGGGATTTTTCCGGAGTTCATAGATGAGAAGCCCGGTCGCGATCGCGAACAGAACGACGATGCTCGCACAGAGGCGGATGGCCCCATGGCAAAGCGAAATGCAGCCCATGCAGCCGCGCTCGCAGGCCTTGGCGATCCCCGCCGCCGTGCCGCGGCTGTGTTGAGCGGGCTTGTCCGTCACCGCCACCTCAGTTTGGGCGCCCATCAAGCGCCAGGGCCCCCAAGCGGCAATCAGCGTGCTTGCCAGCTTTCCCCTGCAAAATACCTACCGCGTCAGGGCGCCGCGCGCCAGCCGTGCCCACTGCCGCCGACGGATCAGGAGAACGATATGGCTGACACCGCAACCGTGCCCGGACCGGGTGACATGGCCCCAGACTTCACGCTGCCGGCAGATGGCGGGCGCTCGCTTTCCCTTGCAGATTTCGCCGGTAAGCCGCTGGTGCTCTACTTCTATCCGAAGGACGACACCTCGGGCTGCACAAAAGAAGCCATCGGGTTCAGCGAGGCGATCGACGCCTTCTCCGCCGCAGGCGCTGCTATTGTCGGCGTCTCGAAGGACACTGCCGCGAAGCACGACAAGTTCATTGCGAAGCACGACTTGAAGGTCGCCCTGCTCTCCGATGCTGAAGGCGATCTTTGCGAGCGCTTCGGTGTTTGGAAGGAGAAATCGATGTACGGCAAGAAGTACATGGGCATCGAACGCTCGACCTTCCTGATCGGCGACGACGGCAAGATTGTTGAAGCATGGCGCAACGTGAAGGTGCCGGGTCACGTAGATACTGTACTCAGCGCCGTGAAGGCATTGTGACAGGCGGCCGCCGCCCGGTTTCTTCTGCTCATCACTAGAAACGGGGCGTGCTTTCGTCTTTAGCGGAAGAAAGGTGTTGCCTGTCTTGCTCGGTGCTGTATAGCGTTGCGCAAAGGGCGCAGTTGTAAAAAATCCAGGCGCCCGAACGAGCGGGACAGGCGGAGACACTCTTGGACGAGGCGAGACGGCAAGTCGGCGCGCCAACGGCGCTACCCGTTACTCAGGTACGCACGCGCACGCGCGGGGCGGGACCGAGCTTCATCATAGGGCTCATGGCGGGCGGAGCGGTAGCCGCCCTTGCGCTCGGCTTCGGCGATGGCCTTGGCGGCGACACCGCGTCGCACACGGCCGCCGATGCTGACACCGTGGCCCTGCTCTCCGCCGAGATTGCATCGCTAGACAGCGCACTGGCTGAGATGCGGGTCGAGCGTGACGCGGCCAATGCGCGCCGACAGGAGGCGGCCAACAGGCTGGCAGACGCCGAGCGCAGGCTCCGCGAGGCGACGCTGGCGCTGAGTGAGAGCGAGGCAGCCCTCGAGGTGGCGCTTTCGGCATCGACAGCGGCGGAGCGCGCGCAGCGGTCGCTGGCGGTCGAGGCGGATGCGGCGAGGGCTGAGGCGGTTGCGCTCAAGACCGCGCTCGGGACGGCGGAACAACGCCGCGCGGCGCTCGAGATCCAGATCGATACCTTTGGCTCGCTGATGGACGATGTTATCGCGGAGCGGGACTTTGCGCTCGCGCGTGAGGGACATCTCGGCAGCGAGGTTGCCCTGCTCGAGAACCGGCTTGCGGCCGCGACGGACCGTGAGACGCAGCTGGTGGCGGAGCTCAGCCAGGCGGCGGAGGCGAGCCTGACGGGGCTTGAGGATGTGTTCAACCGGGCAAATCTCGATCTCGACCGCATCCTGAGCGAGCTTGGCAGGGATTACGCGGGTAAGGGTGGCCCGGTCGATGAGAGCGCGACGGAAGCGAGCGCGAGCCGCCAGGAAACGTCGGCGGATATCGAGATCGCGGCGCTCAGCCAGAAGCTCGAACGCGTGAACCTGATGGAGTTCGCCGCAACCAAGGTGCCCTTTGCCCTGCCCGTCAACGGCGGCCGGCTGACGAGTGCCTTCGGCCCGCGGCGCGATCCGTTCCGCCGCAACAAGACCAGCATGCATCAGGGGATCGACATCGCCGCGCCGCATGGCACGCCCATCTTGGCCACGGCGGAAGGGATCGTGACTTTCGTGGGACGCCAGCGGGGCTACGGGATCGTCGTCGAGATTCGACATGCATTCGGTTTCGAGACGCTCTATGCTCACCTGAGCAAGGCGCGCGTTAAGCTTGGCCAGCGCGTCGAACGCGGCAGCCGTATCGGTGACATGGGCAGCACGGGACGAAGCACCGGCAACCATGTCCATTACGAGGTCCGCATCAACTCGAAGGCCGTGAACCCCATGAAATTCATCGAGGCAGCACGCGATGTTCTCTAAGCCGAAGCCCAACGACCCCGCCGCTGCGGGCGATGCCCCGAAATCCGGCGCCGTGCCGGCACGGACCGAGGCGCCGAAGCCGCCTGTGGCGTCGGACAAGGCGCAGGCATTCCCGGCCAAGCCGAAGCCTTCGCCGTCGCTCCTCTCCTCCGACCTGATGATCAAGGGCAATGTCGAGACGTCGGGCGACATCCAGATCGAGGGCACCGTGGAAGGCGATGTGCGCGCGCATCTGCTGACCGTGGGCGACAGCGCCGTGATCCGCGGCGAGATCGTCGCCGAGGATGTGGTCGTGAACGGTAAGGTCGTAGGGCGCGTGCGCGGCCTCAAGGTTCGGCTGACAAGCTCTGCCGTGGTGGAGGGCGATATCGTGCACAAGACCATCGCCATCGAGTCCGGTGCGCATTTCGAAGGGTCGGTGCAGCGTCAGGAGGATCCGCTTTCCGGCGGTTCCAAGGCGCGCCCTGCGATCACGCATCAGACGGACAGTTCCGCCGCCGAGTAATCTGCGCTTCCAGCAGCGCAGCTGAAGCGTGAAAAGAAACGGCCCGCTGCGATCTGCAGCGGGCCGTTTCTGTTACTCGACTCGCCCGGACGACGGGGCATCGTGCCTTCAGGCGGGGATACTGAGCGGCTCTGTCTCCGGCATCGGGTCGCGGAGCACATAGCCCCTGCCCCAGACCGTCTCGATGTAGTTCTCGCCGCCTGTGGCGGAGGCAAGCTTCTTCCGGAGTTTGCAGATGAACACGTCGATGATCTTCACCTCGGGCTCATCCATGCCGCCGTAGAGGTGATTGAGGAACATCTCCTTGGTCAGCGTCGATCCCTTCCGAAGGGAGAGAAGCTCGAGCATCTGATACTCTTTGCCCGTCAGGTGCACGGGGCGCCCAGCGGCCTCGACCGTCTTGGCGTCGAGGTTCACACAGATCTTGCCCGTCTCGATCACGCTCTGCGCATGGCCGCGCGAACGGCGCACGATGGCGTGGATACGGGCGACCAGTTCATCGCGGTTGAAGGGCTTGGTCAGGAAGTCGTCCGCGCCGGAAGCGAAGCTCTTCAGTTTGGCGTCGATGCCGTTCTCGCCTGTGAGGATGAGGGTCGGCGTATCGACCCGCCCGAGGCGCACCTTGCGCAGCACTTCATGACCATCGATGTCGGGCAGTGAGAGATCCAGCAGGATGAGGTCGTAATCATAGAGCTTGGCGAGCTCGATCCCCTCCTCGCCACTATCGGTCACGTAAACGTTCAGGTCGGCCTTGCGCAGCATCGCCTCGATGCTCGCCGCCGTCGCCTCGTCGTCCTCGATCAGTAGGATCCGCATTCGAACAACCCCGCCGTGTACCAAAAGCGTTACATCGACTGTTAGCTAACCCTAATCGCGTAAACGAGAGCTTACCATAGGCAACAATGCCTATAAGTTTTGTATATGAACGCCCGCAGAGGAGTGGCGGCGGGCTGTCATTCTGACGCCCGGCGCGTGCGACCCAGATGGGTCACGCAAAGTCCCCTCATGCCGTGGCGGGTGAGGGCCGATCGCCAGAGGTCGTACTCCTCCTCCGATATGCGATAGCGCTCCCGAGCGGCGTTCTCGCTCAAGAGTCCACCCTCTACCGCCGCCACGACCTTCGCCTTGCGCCGGGGTACCCATCTGCGGGTGTCCGGCGCGGGAAGGTCGGCAAGCGTCATCCGCTCACCATCCGGCCCGATGCAGTAGTTGTCGTCCACAGTTCCAGCGCGCCTCCATCTTCAATTCGGACGCCGGCGACATTAGAAGATCGGGCTTAAACGCCGATGAAAAAGGAAACTCGCGCTATGCAGCGCCCTCAGCACAGCGTCGCAGCCGCCGAAGGCGCGCCGCTCAACAGCCTTGGCCTTCCGAAGCCGGTATCGGAAACGCGCGTGGTCGTCGCCATGTCCGGCGGGGTCGACAGCTCCGTTGTGGCCGCGGAACTGGCGGCTGAAGGCTACGACGTGGTGGGTATCACGCTCCAGCTCTACGACCATGGCGCGGCCCTTGCGAAGAAGGGCGCATGCTGTGCCGGACGCGACATTCACGACGCGCGCCGCGTGGCCGAGCGCATGGGCTTTCCGCACTACGTGCTGGACTACGAGAGCCGCTTCCGTGAGAGCGTGATCGACGATTTCGCCGACAGCTATCTGGCGGGGGCGACGCCGATCCCCTGCGTGCGCTGCAACGAGCGGGTGAAGTTCCGCGACCTGCTGGAGACGGCCCAGGACCTGGAGGCGGATTGCCTCGCCACCGGGCATTACGTGCAGCGCCAGCTGGGCGCGGGTGGCCCTGAGCTGCATCGAGCGGCAGATCCGGTGCGCGATCAGAGCTACTTCCTGTTCGCGACCACGCGGGCCCAGCTCGACTATCTGCGCTTTCCCCTCGGCCATCTCGCCTCGAAGGCGGAGACGCGGGCGCTTGCCGCGAAACATGGATTGCCGGTGGCGGACAAGCCCGACAGCCAGGACATCTGCTTCGTGCCCAACGGCAACTACGCCGCCGTCATCGAGAAGCTGCGTCCCGGGGCGGCGGAGCCCGGCGATATCGTGCATCTCGACGGCCGGGTGCTTGGCACGCATCGTGGCGTCATCCACTACACCATCGGCCAGCGAAAGGGCCTTGGCCTGGGCGGCGGTGAGACGGGCGGTGAGCCGCTGCATGTCGTGAAGCTGGATGCGGACGGGCGCCGGGTGATCGTGGGCCCACGCGCGGCGCTTGCCACACGAAAGGTGCGGGTCGGCGCCCTGAACTGGCTCGGCGACCTCCCGCTGGAGGCGGCGGAGGACGGCGTGGAGGTGGCGGTGAAGGTGCGCTCGACCCGCCCGCCCAAGCCGGGCCGCGTACGGGCCGCAGCCGATGGCGGTGCGGAGGTAACGCTCTTCGCCGATGAAGAAGGCGTC
>JBCBHB010000008.1:0-14670 GCA_038526025.1 Pseudomonadota bacterium | reverse complement strand
TTCTCCGAAGAAGGATTTCGGCCGCGCGAAGGTCCGGTCGATGAACTGGTCGATGATCACGAAGTCCCCCGGCGCCATCTCCTCGCGAAAGGAGCCGCAGGCCGAGAAGCTGAGCACATCGCGCACCCCCACCCGCTTCATCGCATCGATGTTGGCGCGGTACGGCACATCCGTCGGCGAAAGCGCGTGGCCCCGACCATGCCGAGGAAGAAACGCCAGCGGCGCACCGGCAACGGTGGCGTGCAGGAGCGCGTCCGACGGGGTGCCCCAGGGGCTCTCCACCATCCGCCAGTCCGGCGTCCCGCTTTCGTCGATGTCGTAAAGACCAGACCCGCCAATGACACCCAGCATCGCCACCTCTCGAGGATTGGAGTGAATTGCACCACGCAGCCCGATGCCGCGGGCCGGACCGTCATCCGGGGCGCAAGAGCTCAAACGTGTCGCGCACCGCCGTGTAGTCCATGTAGCCGAGACGCGCCACGGGGTTCACGCTTTCCGTACGGAAGCGGCCATCCTCCAGCGCCTCCTCCGCGATATGAACGCCTACGACCTCGCCGATGACGACGATGTTGCGCTGGTGATCCTGCCAGGCAGGCAGGTCATCGAGGATTCGCACGGTCCGGCACTCCAGCGCCGCCGGGGCCTCCAGCACGCGGGGCGCGCGGATCTCCAGGCATTCCGCCTTGGTGAGGCCGGCCTCCGCGAACTCGTCCACCTCCCGGCCGAGACGCGCGGAGCTGGTGTTCATGGCGTCGATCAGCGCGGCGCTCACCATGTTGCAGGCAAACTCACCCGTCTCCCGGATGTTGGCGATGCTGTCCTTCTCCGCCTCCTCCCGGCTCTTGCGGCCCGTCTGCGCGAACATCACCAGCGGCGGGTTGTCCCCACAGCCGTTGAAGAAGGAGTAGGGCGCGAGATTGGCGCGGCCCTCGGCATCAACGCTGGAGATCCAGCCGATGGGGCGCGGCACCACCAGTGCCTTGAACGGGTCATGCGGCAGGCCGTGGCCGTCTTTCGGGCGGTAGAACATGGGAACTCCGGGATGGGCGGCCATCGGCCGAGGCTGGCAGGGTGGCGCCCTACCGGCGCGCTGGCGCGGGGCGGAACGCCGTGATAGCGACCTAGGCCGCCTGACAGCCGCCGCAAGCGCTGTCATCCCTTCACGCCCCCGCCGCCCGCTGTCCACCATGTTCCGACTGCTGCCAGAGCGCCCGAGCGACGACCAGGAGGTGGAAACCCTGCTCGATCTTGCCTTCGCGCCGGGGCGTGGCGCACTCTCGTCCTACCAGCTCCGCGCCGGGATCGAGCCTGTCGGCCCCCTCTGCACCGTCGCGCGAGACGAGTTCGACGCGCTGGTGGGCGCTATTCGCTACTGGCCCGTCACCATCGACCGGGCCGACGGGCCGTCCCTCGACGCACTCCTGCTCGGCCCCGTCGCCGTGCATGCGACGCGCCAAGGTGAGGGCCTCGGCGCGCTGCTCATTATAGAGACACTTGAAATGGCCCGAGAACTCGGCTGGGAACGGGTCGTCCTTGTCGGCGACGAACCCTACTACAGGCGCTTCGGTTTTCAGCGCGAGCTCGCCTCGGGCCTCGATTTTCCGCGCCCCATCAACTTCGACCGTTTATTGGCTGCTGAATTGACCCCCAACGCGATGCACGGGATTAGCGGAAGAGTCGCGAAGTGGCACGTTGGCGACACACCCTCACCCATGCGTGATTGATCACATATTGCTCGAAAATCCGATTGATTATCTCGCTCTATTGCTATTGATCATGTGCCCATCTATCTGGCAAATAGATACAGAGTAGACGTAACGACGCAGTGGCGATATAGGAGCTCCAGAGGCGTTTCTGGGCAACGAACCCCCGATAATCGCAGCGTTACGGACAAAACAATCCAGAAGAGGCACGTACATGGCCGACGACACCACTGATCACAGCGAGATCATGGCGCTCACCTCTGACATCGTGGCAGCGCATGTTTCCAACAATCCCGTCCCGCCCGCGGAACTTCCGGGCCTGATCGAGAGTGTTTTCGAAACGCTGTCGAAACTCGGCGAGCCAGCGCCGGAGCCGGAAGTTGAACTCAAGCCGGCGGTGCCGATCAAGAAATCGGTGACTGACGATCACATCATCTGTCTCGAGGACGGCAAGAAGCTGAAGATGCTCAAGCGCCACCTCAAGACCGCGTATGACATGACGCCGGAGCAGTACCGCGCCAAGTGGAGCCTGCCGGCGGACTATCCGATGGTCGCGCCCTCCTACGCGGCGAAGCGTCAGCAGCTCGCCAAGAAAATCGGCCTCGGCCGCAAGCGCGCGAGCTGAGCGCGCTCCCTCCCCGCGCCGCCGGTCAGTCGCTGGCCGGTTGCGGGGACGCGACGATCTCCCTAGAAGGCGGCGCGGCGTAAGGTCCGCGCCGCCTTTTCCTTTGCCGCCCAGCGGAGACCGAGGGATGACCGAAAAGAAGCGCGCCTTCATCAAGTCCTACGGCTGCCAGATGAACGTCTACGACAGCGAGCGCATGGGCGCCGCGCTGGCGGCCGAAGGCTACGCGATGGCAGACTGCGCCGACGACGCCGATCTCGTGGTGCTCAATACCTGCCATATCCGCGAGAAGGCGGCGGAGAAGGTCTATTCGGAGCTCGGCCGCCTCCGCCCCCTGCGCGAGGCGAAGAAGGCCGAGGGCGGGCAGCTCACCATCGCGGTCGCCGGCTGCGTCGCCCAAGCGGAAGGCGCCGAGATCCAGGCCCGCCAGCCTATCGTCGATGTCGTGGTCGGTCCGCAGGCCTATCACCGCCTTCCCGCAATGGTGCGCGATGCGGAGGCGGGGCGGCCCGGCGTCGACACGGAATTCCCAGCCGAGGACAAGTTCGATCATCTGCCGGCGGATACCCGCCCGGCCCGCGCCCCCACAGCGTTTCTCACGGTGCAGGAGGGCTGCGACAAGTTCTGCACGTTCTGCGTGGTGCCCTACACCCGCGGGGCCGAGGTCTCCCGCCCGGCGGCCCGCATCGTCTCCGAGGCGGAGGCGCTGGTCGCCCGCGGGGTGCGCGAAATCACCCTCCTCGGCCAGAACGTCAACGCCTGGCACGGCACGCCCCTCGAAGGCATGGGCACGGGCCTCGGCGGTCTTCTCCGCCGCCTTGCGCGTATCGAGGGCCTCGAGCGCCTGCGCTACACCACCTCCCACCCGCGCGACATGGATGACGGACTGATCGCGGCCCATGGGGAGGAGCCGAAGCTCATGCCCTATCTGCACTTGCCCGTGCAGTCCGGGTCCGACCGCATCCTGAAGGCCATGAACCGGCGCCATACGGCCGCGGAGTACCTGGCGCTTGTCGAGCGTATCCGCGCCACCCGGCCCGACCTCGCCCTTTCGGGCGATTTCATCGTCGGCTTCCCGGGCGAGACCGATGCGGAGTTCGAGGACACCCTCTCGCTTGTCCGCAGCGTCGGCTACGCGCAGGCCTTCTCCTTCAAGTACTCCGCCCGCCCGGGAACGCCAGCGGCCGATGCGGGGGAGCAGGTGCCCGAAGCAGTGAAGGCCGAACGGCTCGCGCGCCTCCAGGCCCTCCTCACCGAACAGCAAACAGCCTTCCAGGCCTCCATGGTCGGCCAGCGCATGGCGGTACTGGTCGAGAAGCCCGGGCGCCACGAAGGTCAGATGGTCGGCCGCTCCCCCTGGCTCCAGCCCGTCCATTTCGACGCAGCACCCGAAACCCGGGGCCGGCTCGTCGAGGTCGAGATCCTCTCGGCGGGTCCGAACTCCCTCGCCGCACGCGCCGTCGTCTGAACCGCGGCGAGAGCGCCCCATCCTGTCCAACCCGGCGCACCGCCCGCCCGTCGGCGGGGCGGGTGGGTGGGCGCCGATGGGTGGGCGGTGCGCCGGGTTGGACAGGATGGGGCGGTCAGGATCAGCGCGCCACGTCCAATCCTCCCTTGACGGCCGGCGCCGGCGCCCTCTCTTGCGTGGTATACCAGAGAGGACCCTGCCCATGCTGCTTCGCGCCGAAACCGCCGCCCTCGTGGTGATCGACATGCAGGAGCGGCTCGTGCCGGCAATGCAGGCCCCGGCCCGGACCATCCGTAACACGCGCACGCTGCTTGCCGCCGCGGCCGAGCTTGCCATCCCGGTGCTCCTCACCGAGCAGTACCCCAAGGGCCTCGGCCGCACGGTGCCGGAGATCGCGAAGGCCGCCGAGGGCGCCGCCGCGCAGGTCATCGAGAAAACCCATTTCTCCAGCCAGGCCGAACCCGCCTTCGCCGAAGCCATCGCCGCCACCGGCCGCAGCCAGGCGGTCATCGCCGGGATGGAGGCGCATATCTGCGTCCTGCAGACCGCCGTCGCCCTCATGCAGGCGGGCTACGAGGTCTTCGTGGTCACGGACGCCACCTCCTCGCGCACGCTCGAGAGCGAGAAGGCCTGTCTCGACCGCCTGCAGGCCCTCGGCGCAGGTATCGTGACAAGCGAGATGGTGGTCTTCGAATGGCTCGGCCAAGCGGGCACCCCGGCCTTCCGGACGCTGCTGCCGCTCATCAAGTAACGGGCCGGGGCTTTTCGAAGGGCGGCGCGGACCGCTAGGCTCAGGCTCATCCGCCGGCGACGCTAAGCGCAGACCGGCACGGCACGGACCCGCCAGCCCATGCACCTCCTCTTCATCACCCGCAAATGGCCCCCCGCCGTCGGCGGCATGGAGACCTGGTCGGTCGAGGTCGCGGCAGCGCTGCAGGACCGTGGCCACAGCGTCGAGATCCGCGCGCTGCCGGGGCGGGACGGCGGCGGCACGCCCGGCGCACGCGCGATCATCCGGTTCGGGCTCAGGCAGGCCTTCTCCCTGCTCCTCGGCCGTTGGCGTGCTGGCCGGCCAGAGGCGGTTCTTGGCGGCGATCTGGCGCTTTGGCCGCTGGCCTGGATCGCCGGGCGCCGCGCCGGCTGCCCCGTGGTCCTCGCCGCACACGGCACGGATGTCGCCTTCGCGTCCCGGCGCAGCCTCACCGGCATTCTCTACCGGCAATGGCTTAGGCTCGGCGCCCGCCTTCTCGGCCAGGGCGCGGTGCTCGCCAATTCCAGCGCCACGGCCGCACGCGCACACGCCCTCGGTTTCGCACGGGTCGACCACGCACCGCTCGGCGTCCGCGTCGCGCCCCCGTTCGATGCACCGCCCCCCCCGGAGCCGTTCCTCCTCTTCGCCGGCCGCCTCATCCGCCGCAAAGGGCTCTCCTGGTTCGTCCGCGATGTCCTGCCCGGCTTTCCGGACACGCTGCACCTCAAGGTGGCCGGCCCGCCATGGGACGAGAGCGAGAGCGCCGCACTCGCGCATCCCAGGGTCGAGGCACTCGGCGCCCGTCCGCCGGCGGAACTTCACGCCCTCATGGCCCGCGCCACGGCCGTCATCGTCCCCAACCTGCCAAGCACCACGGATGTCTTCGAAGGCTTCGGCCTTGTCGCCCCGGAAGCGGCCGCCGCGGGCGCCATCGTGCTTGCCGCCGATCTGGACGGCCTCGCCGATGCGGTGATCGACGGGCAGACAGGCACCTTGCTCCCGCCGGGCGATGCCAACGCCTGGCGCGAGAAGATCGCCGAAATTGCCGCCTGGCCCCCTGAGCAAAGGGCGGCCGAGGCCGCCCGGGCGCAACGCATCGCGCAGGCACATTTCCGGTGGGCGACCGTCGCCGACAAGGTCATCGACCTCGCAACCACCTAGACGCAGCGCCGCGACAGAGCCCGTCGCCCGCACATCGCCACAATAATTTCGCTTGCGACCCCCACGGCCCTAGGTACCACTGGGAGGCGAACGGGACACGGACGAGAGGGACGAGAGGCCGCTTGACCAGCATTCTGCGCGACGCACCGCCCGAGGCGCTCGACGAAACCGTCGTGACCTTCGCCGACAATCGCCTGCTGATCGACCTTTTCGGCCCCGCGGACCGTAACCTCACCATTCTTGAACACGGGCTCGACGTCACGATCATGCGGCGCGGCAACGAGCTGGTGATCTACGGCCTGCCCGATGCACGCAGCCTCACCAAGGCGGCACTTGAGGCACTTTACGGCCGGCTTGAGCAGGGCCGCCAGATCGAGGCAGCCGATGTCGAAGCCGTTGTGCGCATGTGGCGCCTGCCCGATCCGCCAGCCCTGGAGGCCACCGAGGGCGGCGGAGCCGAGGCCGAGGCGCCCCAGCAATCCGAGCTCTTTCCCGGCGGCCGGCTCGAGATCCGCACGCGCCGAAAGGTCATCCAGCCCCGTACCAAGGCCCAGGCCCAGTATGTGAACGAGCTCTTCCGCCACGAGCTCTGCTTCGGCATCGGCCCCGCGGGGACGGGCAAGACCTATCTCGCGGTCGCCGCCGGCGTCTCGATGTTCGCCGAGGGAGCTGTCGAGAAGATCATCCTGTCCCGCCCCGCCGTGGAGGCCGGCGAACGCCTCGGCTTCCTGCCCGGCACCGAGAAGGAGAAGATGGACCCCTATATGCGTCCCCTCTACGACGCGCTGGGGGACATGCTGCCGGCCCGGATGCTGCCGAAGCTGATGGAGGAAGGGAAGGTCGAGATCGCGCCCCTCGCCTTCATGCGCGGCCGCACGCTCTCCAATGCCTTCGTGGTGCTCGACGAGGGGCAGAACGCCACCGAAATGCAGATGAAGATGTTCCTCACTCGCCTCGGCGAGGGCAGCCGCATGGTCGTCACCGGCGATCCGACGCAGATCGACCTGCCGCGCGGCACCGGCAGCGGCCTCGTCCAGGCAATGCGCCTGCTCGACGGTGTGAAGGGCATCGGGTTCACCCGCTTCTCCGCTGTCGACGTCGTCCGCCACCCCATCGTCGCCCGCGTGATCGAGGCCTATGACCGTGCCGATGCCGGGGGCAAAGCCGGATGAGCGCGGCGGCAGGGATCGAGGCACCCGAGCGCATCGTCGACCTTGTGATCGAGGCGCCCGCCTGGGGCGACGCCCTGCCCGATCTGCCCGCCATCGCCGAAGCGGCCGCCGAAGCCGCGCTGCTGGCTGCCGGCCAAGCGACCATCGGACAGGAGATCGCCGTTCTCGCGTGCGACGATGCGCGCATCGCCAGCCTGAACGCCGATTTTCGCAGCAAACCGGCCGCCACGAACGTGCTCTCCTGGCCCGCGCATCCCCTCGCCCCGCCCGCGCCAGGGGCGCATCCGCCCGCGCCCCCCGCCCCGGGCCCGCTGGGAGACGTGGCAATCGCGCTCGAGACGTGCCTGGCGGAGGCGAAAGCGGCCGGGCTACCCTTGAAAGATCACGTCCTCCACCTGATTTTGCACGGATGTCTGCATCTCCTCGGCTACGACCATCAGACCGAGGCCGATGCAGCGCTGATGGAGGACATGGAGCGGCGCCAACTGGCCCGCCTCGGGATCGCGGATCCCTATAGTGGAGGAGTGGCGGGGGAGACCCGCCGTTGAAAGAGATGGACGGCGCTTCAAGTCCCGTCCCCTCGTCGGAGGGGACACCCGGATCAAACGATCCGAGCAGCAGCCTAGAGCCCTCGCCTAGTGGCGCGCGGCAGGTGAACGGCACAGCGTCAGCACCTGCGCGCGCCGAACAACATCCAGAGTCAGAACCACCTGGCACGCTTGTGCCGATCGCGTCGCGCACGCCCGAGCCTCCGGCGGAGGAGGACGACCAGGGCGGCGGCTTCTTCGGCTGGATGCGCCGCGCCTCGGGCCTCGGCGCCGTCGCGGAGGAGGAGGACGAAGAGGGCGACGCCCTCGGCCCCGCCTTCGAGCACAGCACGGCCGACGAACTCGGCATGGTGCGCAACATCCTCCGGATGCGCGAACGCCGTGTGGAGGATGTCATGACCCCGCGTGCCGATATCGTCTCCGTGGCGGAGGATGCGGATC
This sequence comes from Pseudomonadota bacterium, assembly GCA_038526025.1. Lineage (GTDB taxonomy): Bacteria > Pseudomonadota > Alphaproteobacteria > Rhodobacterales > Rhodobacteraceae > Thermohalobaculum. Next base: position 6,801 of record JBCBHB010000008.1, on the reverse strand, counting down.
TGGAGACGGTCATGTCCGCCTTCTCGAGGGACTCCCTCAGCCGCGTGCCCGTCTATCGCGAGACGCTCGACGACCCGATCGGCTTCGTCCACCTCAAGGATCTGGCGCTTGCCTTCGGCGTCGGCTGCGCAAAGGCCGCGCAGCCCTTCACGCTAAAGGAGCATCTGCGCACCGCCCTCTTCGTCCCCCCCTCCATGCCCATCGCGGCGCTCCTGAAGAAGATGCAGGTCACCCGCGTCCACATGGCGCTGGTCATCGACGAATTCGGCGGGGTCGACGGTCTCGTCACCATCGAGGATCTGGTCGAACAGGTGGTCGGCGATATCGAGGATGAGCATGACGGCGACGAAGGCGTGCTCTGGCGCGAGGAACGCGACGGCGTCTGGCTCGTCAACGCCCGCGCGGATATCGCGGCGTTCGAGGAGGCGTCAGGCGTCAGCCTCACACCCGAGGACTGGGAGGAGGAGGCCGACACGCTCGGCGGCCTCGTCTTCATGCTCACCGGCCGGGTGCCCGTGCGCGCGGAAGTGATCGCGCATCCCGCTGGGCACGAGTTCCAGATCGTCGACGCCGACCCGCGCCGGATCAAGCGCCTGCGTCTTGTCCTCGCCGGCTCGCGCGCCGCAGCCCGGCCAGCGACCCCGCCCCGCAACGCAGCCGAGTAACGCAGCCGAGGAGCAACCCTGCACCTTCGGCAACCGGCACGGCATCGCGCAATGCGGTGCGGGGCGCGGCTGGCGGGTGGGCCGCTGAGGGCGCGCAGCGCCTGAAGCCGGGGCGCCCGTCAGCCCGCCCTTCAGCCAGCTCGGCGCGCATTTCGACTCCCCAGCCACCCCTTCCCGGCCGCCCCTTCGCCGGTTTCGCTGGATCGCGAAGGCCTTGCTTGGCATGAGAGGGGCCGTGCGGCGCCGTTGCCCTGCCGCCGGAGAACCCGATGACCGACGCCGCGCCATACGCCACGCCCACCGGGGGAACCGGGCTCCTCGCTGCCCTCGCGCGGCGCGTTATCGGGCTCTCTGGCTGGCGCCGTGTGCTCGCCGCCGCGGCCGCCGGTCTGCTCCTTGCCGCGGGCCATGCGCCCGTGGGCATTCCCTGGGGCGCCTTCATCGCCCTGCCCGCGCTCGCCCTTCTCGTCGGCAGCGCCCGCACCCCGAGGGGCGGCTTCACCGCAGCCTGGGCCTTCGGGTTCGGCTACCTCATCGTCTCGCTCCACTGGATCGGCCACGCCTTCCTCGTGGATGCCGATGCCTTCGCGTGGATGCTCCCGTTCGCGCTCACCGGCCTGCCCGCCTTCCTCGCGCTCTTCTGGGGCGTCGCTGGCTGGCTCGCCCGTATCGCCGCACCGGGCGGGGGGCCGGTCACACTGACCGCCCTCGCCGCGACGCTTACGCTTACTGAGTTCGCCCGCAGCCATGTTCTCACCGGCTTCCCCTGGGCCCTGCCCGGCTATGTCTGGATCGAGACACCCCTCGCCCAGACAGCGGCCCTCACCGGTCCCCACGGCCTCGGGCTCCTCACCCTGCTGGTCACCGGGCTCCCGCTCCTCGCGCTCGTCACGCTAACCGGTCCGGCGCGGCTCGCGCTTCTTGTCCTGCCCTTGGCCGCTTTCGCCGGTCTCTGGGGTTACGGGACGGCGCGGCTCGCCTCGGCGCCCGACACCACCGCCGGTCCCGTTCTGCGCCTCGTTCAGCCCAACGCGCCACAGCACCTCAAATGGCTTCCAGACTATGCGCCGACCTTCTATCGCAGGCTGCTGGAGGGCAGTGCCGCCCCCGCCGATCCGGCCCTTGGCGCGCCTGCCATGGTCATTTGGCCTGAAACCGCCGTGGCCTTCCTGCCCGAGGAAAGCCCCGAGGCCCGCGCGCAGATGGCCGCGGCCGCGGGTGGCGCGCCCCTGGTCCTCGGTGCGCTCAGGCGCCGCAGCGCTGCGGCGGGCGGCGGCTTCGCCAACAGCCTGCTGACGCTCGACGCGAGCGGCAGCGTCATCGCCCGGTACGACAAGCACCACCTCGTCCCCTTCGGCGAGTATGTGCCGTTCCGCACGATCTTCGGCGCGCTCGGCGTGGAACAGCTCGCCGGCCGCGGGCAGTTCATGCCCGGCCCGGGCCCCCAGGTGATGGCGCCAGTCGGCACCCTGCCGCGCTTCGTCCCCCTCATCTGCTACGAGGCGATCTTCCCGCATGAGGTCATCCCCCCCGGTGCCGAGACAGGCGCCAGCCGGCCGGGCTGGCTGCTGCAGATCACCAACGACGCATGGTTCGGCACCCTCGGCGGGCCCCAGCAGCACCTCGCACAGGCGCGCCTCCGGGCGATCGAGCAGGGCCTGCCAATGGTCCGTGCAGCGAACACCGGTATCTCGGCGGTGATCGACGCCCATGGTCGCATCACCGCGTCGCTGCGTCTCGGCATTCACGGGCATGTCGATGCCCGCCTGCCGGCGGCGCTCTCACCGCCCCTTTATGCACGTCTGGGCGATCTGCCGGCGGTCCTCGCCGCCTTTCTCCTTTTTTCCGCCTGTTTCTTGCGCATACTCCCGAAACGGACACCAGGGGGGTGAGGGGCCGCGTATTGGGCAGCTCACGGTGTGGGGTAGCAAGAACGGCGGCGCAGCAGCTGCCGCTGTAGCGCTGCGCGCGCGGGCCGGCCGGTGGGGCGGGCCGTGCCACAAGAGGGGGAGTTGGGGGAATGTCGAAGGCACCGGACGATATCGACGCCTATATCGGCGCACGCCTGAGGCTACGCCGCCAATCGCTCGGCATGAGCCAGGAACAGCTCGGCCACGCCCTTGGCCTCACCTTCCAGCAGGTCCAGAAATACGAGAAGGGCCTCAACCGCATCGGCGCCGGCCGCCTCTTCCACATCGCGGAGATCCTGGGGGTCGAGGTCAGCTTCTTCTACGAAGGTCTGCAGCGCACCAACGGAAGCGAGCCGCTGGCAGAGGACGACGGCATCATTCGACGCTTTCTCGCGACCTCCGAGGGCTACAGCCTAAGCCGCGCCTTCTGCCGGATCGACAATCCGCATACCCGCTCCCGCCTCCTGGAGCTCGTGCGCACGATCGCCGACAGCGAGGGAAGCGCCGACACGGGCGCCAGCCGCATCGGCTAGCAGCGCCGCAAGGGCACGTGCCTCTTCAGCTCGCCGCCCTGATGCCGTCACCCGTAGCAAGCCGGGCGTCCTGAAGGTCGTCATCCGAGGCGTTGCCGTCGTCTGCCTGGTCCGTGAGCCCGAGATCAACCACCAGCGCGCGAAGCTCATCCAGCGACACGGGCTTCGAAAGGTAGTCGTCCATCCCGGCATCGAGGCACCGGTCCCGGTCACCCTCCAGCGCGTGGGCGGTAAGGCCGACAATCCGGCAGGCAGGCCCTTCGCCCGCGAGTTCCAGCTCGCGAATACGGCGCGTCGCATCATACCCGTTCATCACGGGCATGGAGACATCCATCAGGATGAGCTTCGGCTTCAGCGTGCGGTAAGCCTCCACGCCCTCCTGCCCGTTCGTTGCGAAGGAGCAGGCAACACCGATGCTGAGCATCATGTGCTCCGCCACGCTGCGGTTGACCTCGTTGTCCTCGATCACGAGGACCTGCGGTGAGTTGGACGGCATCGGCACTTCCTCTGCTTCTTCGCTTACTTCTTCCGGCGGATGCGTGGTGTCGGCCCGACGGCTCAGGACCGTGGCGATCGCGTCGAGCAGTTCCGAGGCGCCCACGGGCTTGGTGAGCACCATGTCGGCTTCCGCGGCCGTCTCGGGCAGGTTGTCGGAGAGCCCCATCGACGAGAGGATGATCACCGGCAGGCGGCGTCCCGCCGCGTAGCCCTTCAGCTCCGTGAGCACGTCCGAGCCGCTCATCCCAGGCATCTGATGGTCGAGCAGGAGCAGATCGAAGGGCTCGCCCAGCTCCTCCCCCCGCCAGATCTTGCGCAGCCCTTCCCGCCCGGAGGCCGCGCTCCGCTCCTGCATGCGCCAGGAGGCCAGCTGCTCCTGCAGAATCACGCGGTTCGTCTCGTTGTCGTCGATGATCAGGACCTTCAGCCCCTCGAGCGACACGGGAACCGGCGGGCGCTCCTTCGTCTCTTCGCGCACGCGCACCGGCAGGTTGATGCGGAAGCTCGAACCGCGCCCGAGTTCGGAGGTGACGCTGATCTGCCCGCCCATGAGCTCGATCAGCCCCTTCGAGATCGCGAGGCCAAGACCGGTGCCCTCATGGCTGCGGGTGGAGGAGCCGTCGACCTGGCTGAACTTCTCGAACACGTCCCGCAACCTGTCGGGCGCGATACCGATGCCCGTGTCCCGCACCTCGATCGACAGGTTGAGGCAACGGGTGGCGAGGCTGGGCGCCGGCTCCTCATAGGCCCCAGTCACTTCGATCACCACTTCGCCGTGCTTCGTGAACTTAACCGCATTGGCGAGCAGGTTGGTGACCACCTGGCGCAGCCGCGCATAGTCACCCACCACCATGCGCGGCAGGTCTGGCTGCACCCGCACGATCAGCTCGAGATCCTTGTCGTAGGCAGCCTTTGCCAGGAGCTGCGCCGCCTCGTTGGCAAGCTTTGTCAGCTTGAAGGGCGCCGGGGAGATCTGCAGCTGCCCCGCATCGATCTTCGTGAAGTCGAGAATATCGTTGATGATCCCAAGCAGCGTGCGAGCCGAGCTGTCGATGATATCCGCAAACATGGTCTGCCGGTTGTCGAGCTTGGTACCCGAGAGCAGCTCCGACATGCCGATGATCCCGTTCATCGGCGTCCGGATCTCATGGCTCATATTTGCGAGGAATTCCGACTTCGCACGCTCGGCCGCCTGCGCCCGCTCCGCCTCCAGCTCGAGCCGTTCCTGCGTCTCCGCGATGCGCTGGGCCACAGGCCGGGCAATCGTGAAATACGCCAGGCCCACGCTGAGGATTGCCGCGACCAGGATGACGAGCTTCAGCGCCGGGACGACCCCGGCCACCGTGAGCGCCTTGCGCTCGGCCGCACGGCGGAGGGCATGGAGCCGGTCCATGTCCAGCTCCGCCCACTCGCGCTCGAAATCGGCGATCCACGCCCAGTCATCCGCTTGAAGCGGCCCGTCGCGCTCGGTAACGGGCGCGATCGTGACCAGCAGCTGAGCAATGATCCCTTGCAGCGACGCACCTTCCATGTCGCCATCGGCCGGCGCGGCTTCCCAGATCCGCTCCAACTCTGCCGACATCTCGAAGTTGTTGAAGTTGTAGCGCTCCTGCAGCGTCGCAGGGTCGACGCGCAGTTCCTCGTGGAGCGCATAGAGCGTCGCCTGCCCCGTCGCACCGTCGTCAACCACCCCCTCGCCCTCGGGGTTCACAAACCGAAGCGCGGTGTAGAGCGAAAGCGTATGCGTGAAGGTCTCTCTGATCTTCGCACGCTGGGCCGATGTCCCTTTGGTCGCCTTGAACTCTGTGACCTCCAGGGCAAGCAGCGTCACCGCATGGGAGAGTTTGGTCAGCGTGATCGCATAGCGCTGCTGCGCCTGATAATAGGCATCGACCGCCGTGGTGGCCCCCACAACGCCGGCAAGCGGCACGAGAACAATCATCGCCGCCGCGATGAAGCGCACCCGCAGAAATGGCAGCATCTGCTGCATCGATGACCTACCCCCAACCCGACCAAGGCCGGCCACTGACGTAACGACGCCATGTGAGCCCAGCGGACAGGTGGTACCCCGCGCAGCCCTAACGTTCGGCTACCCAAGATGGTAACGGCCCGGTTACGGACGTTCTGCTATGTCCCTCTTGGCGGGGCGGGGCGGCTCGCTTGACCCCGCTGGCGAAAGCGTGCCACTCCGCGGCGACCGAGCGAGAGGGGCTCACATATCAGCGAAAGAGGGCAGGCGATGGCACGCGGCAACTATCTCTTCACTTCCGAGTCCGTCTCCGAAGGACATCCCGACAAGGTCTGCGACCAGATCTCCGATGCGGTCGTCGACATGCTGATCGCCAAGGAGCCCGAGGCGCGGATCGCGGTCGAGACCGCCGCCACCACCAACAAGGTGGTGATGATGGGCGAGGTGAAGATCAGCCCCGACAACGCCGTTTCCGATGAGGAGATGGTCGAGGCCGCGCGGCAGACCATCCGCGAAATCGGCTACATGCAGAAGGGCTTCCACTTCAAGACCGCCGATATCGACTGCTATGTGCACGAGCAGTCCGCCGACATCGCCCAGGGCGTCGACGCCGCCGAGAACAAGGACGAAGGCGCGGGCGACCAGGGGATCATGTTCGGTTTCGCCACGAACGAAACGCCGGAGCTCATGCCGGCCCCGATCCTCTACAGCCACCGGATCCTGCGGCTCATGGCCGAAGCGCGCCATTCCGGCGAGGCGGCGCTGCTGGGCCCGGACGCGAAGAGCCAGGTCACCATGGAGTATCGGGACGGCAAACCCGTCCGCGCCAACACCATCGTTGTCTCAACCCAGCATGCCGAGCACGACAAGGGCGGCCGCGAGCTCACGGCGGAGGACGTGCGCGGGATCGTGACACCGTATGTGGAGCAGGCCCTTCCCGAGGGTTACATCGACGCCGACACGGTGTGGCACGTGAACCCCACGGGCCGCTTCGTCATCGGCGGGCCGGACGGGGATGCCGGGCTGACCGGCCGCAAGATCATCGTCGACACCTATGGCGGCGCGGCGCCCCATGGCGGCGGCGCCTTCTCGGGCAAGGACCCCACCAAGGTCGACCGCTCGGCCGCCTATGCCGCGCGCTACCTGGCCAAGAACGTGGTCGCCGCCGGCCTGGCGAGCGGCTCTGCCACGCCGATGGCGTAGGCGAGCTGGATCACGCAGCGCTC
>JBCBHB010000007.1:0-15939 GCA_038526025.1 Pseudomonadota bacterium | reverse complement strand
TCGCGGCCCTTCTCGTCCCGGCCGCCCCCCTTGCCAACGCCGCCGAGCGCCTGGTCTTCGAGGGCCGTGTGGAGGCGTCCAGCGAAGCCGTCCTCGCCACCCGCCTCAACGGGGTGGTGGCCGAGGTGCTGTTCGAAGGCGGCGAGGCCGTCACCCCCGGCCAGCCGCTCATCCGTCTCGACCCCCGCGATGCCGAGCTCGCCCTCGCCGTCGCCGAGGCGGAGGTCGCCGGTGCCGAGGCCGAGCTTGCGGGCGCCACGCGCAACGCCAACCGCCAGGAAGCGCTCTTTGAGCGGGGCGTGACCGCCGATGCCGTCGTCGGCCCCGCCCGCACCCGCAAGGCCGCCGCCGAGGCGGCTCTCGCGCTGGCGGAGACCGAGCGTGCCCGCGCGGCGCTGGATCTCGAGCGCGCCGTCATCCGTGCGCCCATCGCCGGTTTCATCTCGAAGCCCGCCGTGGTCGTCGGCCAGTTCCTGGAGGCCGAGGCCGGGCCCCCGCTCGCCACCATCGTAGCGCTCGATCCGGTGATCGTCGCCTACCGGGCGCCTTATGTGGATCGGCTCGCCACCCTCGATGCCACCGGCGCGAAGACCGTCGACGACCTCCTCGCCCGCATCCGCCTCAGCCTCGTCCTGCCGGGCGACCGTGCCTACCCGCTCACCGCCACGCCCCATAAGGCGAGCGCCACCGTCGATGCCGAAACCGGCGCCGTCACCGTCTGGGCCAGCTTCCCCAACCCGGACGGCCTGCTCCGCCCCGGCATGGCCGTGACCGTGCTCTCCGACGTCGTGGACCAGTCAGGAGAGACCCAATGACCGTGAAGATCGAACGCCACGTAGAAGGTTCCAAGGGCCGCTACGTCGCCACCGTCGAGGGCCTGGAGGGAGAGGCGGAGACCACCTACTCCATCGCCAACCCCACCCTCGTGATCGCCGACCACACGGGCGTGCCCGACAGCCTGCGCGGGCAGGGCATCGCCCGCGCGCTCGCGGAGCGGCTGGTGGCCGATGCGCGCGCCGAGGGCTTCAAGATCATGCCGCTCTGCCCCTTCATCAATGCCGAGCGCAAGAAGCACCCGGAATGGGCGGAGGCTTTCGTATGACCGACGCCGCCGCCACCCGCCCCGCCACACCGGCAGGCCCCATGGCGCCTTTCCGCCACCGGGCCTTCACGCTCCTCTGGCTGGCCACCGTCGCCTCCAATATCGGCACCTGGATGCACGATGTGGGCGCGGGCTGGTTGATGACCGAACTTGCCCCCTCGCCCATGATGGTCGCGGCCGTGCAGGCCGCCACCACGCTCCCGATCTTCCTCTTCGCGCTCCTTGCCGGGGCCGTGGCGGATATCGTCGACCGTCGGCAGCTTCTCATTCGGGTGAACGCGCTCATGGGCGTGGCGGCGCTCGCCATGGCGGTGCTGGTGCAGTTCGGGCTGATGACACCCTGGCTGCTGCTGCTCTTCACCTTCCTCTTCGGCACGGGCGCCGCCTTCATCGCGCCTGCCTGGCAGGCCGTCGTCCCGAAGCTCGTCCCGCGCGAGGATCTCTCCTCCGCGATCGCCCTCAACTCCATGGGCATCAATGTCAGCCGCGCCATCGGCCCCGCGCTCGCGGGCTTCCTCATTGTCGCCGCCGGCATCGCGGCGCCGTTCCTCGTGAACGCGCTCAGCGTCGTCGGTATCATCGCAGCCCTCGTCTGGTGGCGCCCCGCCGCGCCCGAGCCCGCACGCCTGCCGCCCGAGCACATCACCGGCGCGATGGTCACGGGGATCCGCTACGCCGCGAACAGCCCGGCGCTGAAGGCAACGCTCATCCGCGCCGCGGCCTTCTTCGTCTTCGCCAGCGCCTTCTGGGCGATGCTCCCGCTCATCACGCGCGAGGTGCTCGACGGCGGGCCCACCCTCTACGGCCTGCTCATGGCGGCCGTGGGCGCCGGCGCCGTGGGCGGCGCCCTCGTCCTGCCCAAGATCAAGGGGCGCCTCGGTCCGGACGGGACGGTGGCCGCCGGCACCGCCGGTACCGCGCTCGTCATGCTCATCATGGCGACCGTGCCGAACCAGATCGCGGCGCTTGCCGCCGCCGCCCTCGCCGGGCTCTCCTGGATCGCGGTGCTCTCCAGCCTCAATGTCTCGGCGCAGACCGCGCTGCCGGACTGGGTGCGCGCCCGCGGGCTCTCGGTCTTCCTCACGGTCTTCTTCGGGGCCATGTCCCTCGGCAGCCTCGCCTGGGGCCAGGTCGCCTCTCTCGCCGGCATCCCCACCGCTCTCATTGCTGCGGCCATCGGTGCGGTGGTGATGATCCCGCTTACCCGGCGGGCCCATCTGCAGATGGGCGCCGCGCTCGACCTCGCCCCCTCCATGCACTGGCCCGAGCCGATCCTCGCAACCGACAGCCCGCCGGACGGCCCGGTGATGATCCAGATCGCCTACGACGTGCGCCCGGGCGAGGAGGGGGCCTTTACCGCGGCCATGCAGGGCCTCGCCGCCAGCCGACGCCGGGGCGGAGGCTACCGCTGGTCGCTGATGCGCGATGCGGCCGAGCCCCGGCGCTTCACCGAGACCTGGTGGGAGGCGTCATGGCTCGACCACCAGCGCCAGCACAGCCGCGTGAGCAAGGACGACCAGAAGCTCCAGGCCGAGATCGCGGCGCTCCTCGCAGAGGGCACGGCACCGCGGGTGACCCATCACGTGAGCCCCACGCCCTAACGCTCGCAGAGGCCCCGGGCCGTGGCCCGGGGCTTTACACTTAGCCTTACACGGAGCCCATCGCGCCTATCGGAAGGCGAGGTTCTTGGCTGAAAGCTCGGAGACGCTGCGCACGCCCATAAGCTTCATGCCCCGCTCGATCTCCGCCCGCATCAGCCCCAGCGCCCGCTCCACGCCCGGCTGCCCCGCGGCGGCGAGCGGGTAGAGGTAGAAGCGCCCGCCGCCCACGGCCTTCGCCCCCAGCGACAGCGCCTTCAGCACATGGGTGCCGCGCTGCACGCCGCTGTCCATGATCACGTCGATCCGGTCGCCGACCGCGTCCACGATCTCGGCCAGCTGGTCGAAGGGGGCGCGGCTGCCGTCGAGCTGCCGCCCGCCATGGTTCGAGAGCACGATACCGGTGCAGCCGATCTCCACCGCCCGCTTTGCGTCCTCCACGCTCATCACGCCCTTGAGGCAGAACTGCCCGTCCCAGAACTCGACCATCTTGGCCACGTCGTCCCAGGTCATCGCGGGGTCCAGCATCTCGGTGAAGTACCGCCCGATCGACATCGCACCGCCGCCCATATCCACATGCTCGTCGAGCTGGGGCAGCTTGAAGGGCTCATGCGTCACATAGTTGATCCCCCACATCGGCTTCAGCGCGAACTGCGCCATGCCGCCGAGGGTGAGCTTGAAGGGGATCGAGAAGCCCGTGCGCAGGTCCCGCTCCCGGTTGCCGCCGGTAATGCTGTCCACGGTCAGCATCATCACCTCGACGCCGGCGCCCTTGGCGCGCTCGAGCATCGCCTTGTTCAGCGCCCGGTCCTTGTGGAAGTAGAACTGGTAGCACTGCGGCGTGTCGTACGCCTTGCGCAGCTCCTCGAGGCTCACGGTGCCGAGGGAGGAGACACCGAACATCGTCCCGAATTTCGAGGCCGCCGCCGCCACGGCCCGCTCGCCATCGTGGTGGAACAGCCGCTGCAGCGCGGTGGGCGAACAGTAGATCGGCATCGCCAGCTTCTGGCCCATGACGGTGACCGACATGTCGACCTCCGCCACGCCCCGCAGCACGTTGGGCACGAGATCGCAGCGCTCGAAGGCCTCGGTGTTCTGGCGGTAGGTGACCTCGTCATCCGCCGCACCGTCTATGTAGTTGAAGATCGGCCCCGGCAGGCGGCGGCGCGCCAGTGCGCGGAAATCCTGAAAGTTGTGGCAGGCGTTCAGGCCCATCGTTCCCTCCGTCTCTCGGGAAGGAGCTACCGCGATTGGCGGTGAGGGTCGAGCCTTGAGGGGCGGCCGTCGCTAGGCGCTGCCGGCCGATACTGGGCCTCAGTAGTTGCCCTGTCGCCGGCCGCGCCGCAGCGCGCCTGCCGCCGAGCGCTTGTCCCCCTGCTGGCCATCCATGAACGTGCCGATCAGGTCCTTGATGACCTCGATCTTGAGCGGCTTCGCCACATGACCGTCGAAGCCGATCTCGCGATAGGCACGAACCTCGTGGTCCATCGTGTGCGCCGTGACCGACACCATGAGCGCGGGCATGCGCCCCTGCACCTCCTCGATCTCGCGGAGCCGGCGGAGCAGCACCGTTCCCGGCATGCACGGCATGGCGATATCGAGCATCACGATGTCGAACTCCCGCCGCTCGAACACCTGCAGCGCCTCGTCCGACGTGGCGGCCGCGGTCACCTGCAGGTCCAGCGACTGGAGGATGAGCTGGAGCACCTGGCGGTTCACCCCGTTGTCGTCGACGATCAGCGCCCGAAGAACGCGGCTTGGCGCCTCCGCATCCGCCGACGCCACCTCGGTCACCGCCGCCTTCGGCTCGACCAGGGGCAAGGGCAGGTTCACCTCGACGATCGTCCCCTTGCCCTCGGCGCTCTCGAGGCTGACCGAGCCGTTCATCTGCGACACGAGGTCGTGCACAATGTAGAGACCGAGACCGCTGCCCCCGAAGGCCCGGCTTGTCCCGGCAGAGGCCTGGGCAAAGGGCCGGAATAGCCGCTTCTGCTCCTCCTCGCTCAGCCCCACACCGGTGTCCTGCACCGTGATCGTCAGCGGTCCGTCCGACGGTGCCTCGAGCGCCACGGTGACCGAGCCCTTCTCCGTGAACTTGATCGCGTTCGAGACGAGGTTGTTGATGATCTGGAGGATCCGGTGCCGGTCCCCGGTACGGGGCAGGTTCGTGCCCTCGCCGGCCTCGACCGAGAAATCGAGGGACTTCAGCGCACATGTCGCCTTGAACATGCCCTCGATCGAATCGACGAAGTCGAACGGCCGGAGCTCTGCGTCCTCGAGATCCAGGCGCCCGCGCTCGATCCGTGTCAGATCCAGCACCTGGTCGGTGACATGCAGCAGCGCCTTGCCCGCTTCCTGCAGCGTGGCCGCCAGCGACTTCAGCGGCGGTTCCTCGATGCGGGAGTGCAGGATCTCCGCAAGCCCCAGCACACCCGTCATCGGCGTGCGGATCTCATGGCTCATCACCGCCAGGAACTCCGTCTTTCGCTCGCTCGCCGCCATCGCGGCATCGCGTTCGCGCCGGAGCTCCGTCAGCGTCTCCATCACGTCCGTCACGTCCATCTCGCGAAGAACGATGATGGGCATGTCCGTCTCAGCGTCGTGCTCCAGCGTCGCCACGATCTTGTGCCAGACCGAGCCCACGCTGGGCAGCCGTCGCTCGGTCACGCGCTCGGCAACACCGTGCTCGCGCAGTTCCTCGATCACCACGGCGCCTTCGCCGCTCTCGGAGAAACGACCGTCGAAATCGGCGCAGGTATCCTTGTAGAACCGCTCAGCCGATGCATTGGCGCGCAGGAACTTCCTGTTGAGCGTGAAGGCGGAGACTTTCACCTCCCCCATCGTCAAGTCGTTTGAAAATGTTTCTGCGCTCATGGTCCTAGTCTGATTTTCCGTAACGATGAAAAAGGATCGCAATGCGTCCGATTGAAACTCTTCAACGCTCGCGACCGTCACCGCTTCGGGTTCGACCGGACTAACTGGCCAGGCGACGATGATCCGCTTCGAAAGGCGCGTGGGGTCGCGCATGGGTGCTGCGAGACGCGCCATCACGGCAGGCGAGAGAAGCCGCTCCAGCGGCATCGGGAGATCGCTCTCCTGCGGGTCGAGCCCCCAGAGATTAAGGGCAGACTCGTTGGCCCAGACCAGTCGCTCGGCCGCTGCATCCACTACCCAGACCGGCGTGGAGATCCTGTTCAACAAGTGTGCTGGCAGATCCATCAATCGCTCTCTCACTGCCTCTTCCCGAGGCCCCACGCATTACCTTCGTTGTGCGTGCACGTGTTCAGTCGATATCGTGACAGGTCAGCTTGCCCGAGGTTCGCAAGGCTACCGCAATGCAACACAGATCTTCCGCAGCTGGCCGGACTTAATGTAGCTGCCGAATAACGTTCGATCGAACCACCAGCGTGACTAGCAAACATACGCGTCACGCATCGCTCACTAATGCACAAATCGGTATCGTTTGCCAACCGAACAAGCAGCTGTCCCACAACGCTTCAGTTCTCGTTCTTATTGGTGATCACGCGAAGGTGCTGCGCCACGCTCTCCACCTGGCGCACGCTGCTGGGCGGCGTTGCCTCCCGCGCATCCGGCACGGTGAAGCTGAAGACCGAGCCGCGGCCGAGCTCGCTGTGCACCTTGATGTCGCCGCCCCAGAGGTCCACGAGCGCCCGGCAGATCGAGAGGCCGATGCCGGTGCCGCCCGCTTCCCGCGTGGCCGAGGCATCGACCTGGTAGAAGCGATCGAAGATGACCGGCAGCGCTTCCTCGGGAATGCCGGGCCCCGTATCGCCCACCTCGAACACCAGCGCCCCTTCCGGGCTTGAGCTGACGCGCAGGGAGATGAAGCCCGACTTCGTGAACTTCACGGCGTTGTCGATGAGCTGGTCGATCACCTGCCCGATGCGCGCCGGGTCGTGACAGAAGCGTTCGTCGTGTCGGAGATGCGAGGCAACGAAGACCCGAAGGCCCTTCTGCTCGCTCGCTTCCTCCACCTTGCCCCGCGCTGCGGCCAGCAACAGGCCGGGGTCGAAGGCCTCCTTCTCGAGCACCACCGAGCCGCTATCGAGCTCGACCAGCTTCAGAATGTCGTCGACCAGGGTCAGCATCCGCTCGCCGGAGCTGCTGATGATATCCACCATCTGGCGCTGCGCGGCCTGCAGGCTCGACTGCTTCAGCACGCTCGCCATGCCGAGCACACCGTTGAGCGGCGTACGCAGCTCGTGGCTCACCGTGGAGAGGAAGTGCGAGCGGGCGCGCACGGCAATCTCCGCACGGTCGCGCGCATCGGCCAGCTCGTGCTGGTAGGCGCGGGCCGAAGAGACGTCGAGCATGGTGACGACGAACGCGCCGTCGCCGGTCACGGCGTCCTTGCAGCGCACCGCGAAGATATCGAACCAGCGCTCGCCAATCGTTGTGTGCAGCCGCGATGTGAGGCGGTACTCGCCCCCCTCGCGCAGTCCTTCCACGAAGTCCAGCAGATCGGCCGGCTCCGAAAAGAGCGCCCCGAACACCTGCTCCCCCGGCCCGAAGGTCCGCCGGAAGGCCGGGTTGCCATAGAGAGAATGGCCCGCCTGATCGAAGAGGGCGATCACGCTTTGCACATGGAGCAGGGCGTCCGCGCTGCGAATGGTGTCCGGCTCGCGCATGTCCTGCGGCCGGGCCTCGACCAGCATGCCGAAGTCGCCATGGTCGAAGTTGTACCGGCGCAGGATCGCGTCCACACGGACCGGCCGGTTCTGCGGATAGAGCGTCCACAGCTCGTCGATCTCCCGGTCGGGATAGAGCGTGAAGTCCTCGCGATGCTGATCGAGCCGCGACCGCACGGAAGTCGACATCTCGCGGCGCAGGTCGCGCTTGCTCAGCGCATCCATGCTGTCCGCATCCCAAAGCGCGAGCGCCGCTTCATTCGCCCAGACGATGCCGCACGTGCTGAAATCATACACCCACAATGCCGTCTGCAAGCGGGACACGACACTGTCGCCCATGACGCGAGAAACGCTCTGCGGACGCGCCAATGCCTGCGCCGGCGTCGTCTCTTCATTGTCGGCCATGGCATCCCCGTGATTCTCTAAGCCGTGAAATAACATACTGCCGATTAAACGCTTTGACCCCTTAGGGCTCTCCCGGTGCCCCAGTCTCCCGATCCGGCCCGTATGTCAGGTAAATTGGTGCACGTTGTGACGGACGGCCTGGGCACAAATCACGAAATAACCCCGAATCATTCCAAAGATCGCCGAAATTCAACCGGGGGAAGAAACCCGCTGCCGGAACTCGCGCAGCGTCTCAATGTGGGAAAATCCGCGCCCCAACGCAAGAAATTTTCGCGTGCCAAATATTCGATTCAGGAAAACCCCTGAATCGGCAGAAAATCTTAGCGCTATCGAAATTAAAGTTTGCACCTCATCAGCGTTTCTGCCTCGTTTGTGACGCAGCGCTGCAATCGCAGCGGGGATCGTACGCAAGAAAGAGGCCGCATATGAACACGCGACCACAGCACTTTTCCTCGATAGAAGCGACGGGGAGGGTGACGACTACTTACAAACGCGACACCGAAAGCCTACTCGAGCGCATCGTTGATCATCTCGGCTTCAATCCAGACGAGCGCCATCGCTGGATTATAGTGGCGCATTTATTTGATGACACTAGGAGGATGCTTGATGCCCTTGAACGCGTCATTGAGTTCGATGCGGTATTCGGCGTCCCTTATTCATCGAATCGGCCTGGTGTCCGGGAAGCCTGGACGGAACGCTACGGAGACCTGGTCCACATTCCGGCGGATCTGCCGGCGATGGAGGCGGAGCTTGTAGCACAGCTCGGCCGCTCCCTCGCGGCCTGCCGCGCACAGGGCCAGAAGTTGATCGTCCAGGAAGTGGGCGGTTTCGTCGTGCCGCTCCTCCACAAGTACTTCCGCGACGATCTGCACCTCGTCGCCGGCGTGGTCGAGATCACGAAGCAGGGTGTCTGGCGGGCGCAGGAGCTCGATCTTCGGATCCCCGTGCTCCACTGCGCCGATAGCGAGCTGAAGCGGCTCGAGGCGCAGCGCTGCGGCGAGACCATCGTGCGCTGCGTCGACGGTATTGCCCGCGAGCTCGGCATCTCCCTCGCCGGCCGGGTCGCCACCGTCGTGGGGGCGGGCTGGATCGGTACCGGCGTGGCCCGTGCCCTCCGCCGCATCGATGCGCTGCCGGCCGTTGTCGACCTCGATCCCCTGAAGCTTGCCGAAGCGCGGCTCGACGGGTTCTCGGCCTCGCGGCATGGCGACAAGCTTGAGGAAAGTGCCCTGGTGATCGGCGCGACCGGCGCCCGCTCGCTGCCGGCCGAGATGCTGGAGCGGCTGCCCCACGGGGCCATCGTTGCCAGCGCCAGCTCGCGCCAGCACGAGATCGATGTGGAGTTCCTCAAGTCGCATCCGAGCGATCGCGTCGGCAAGGCGGTCGAGGCCTTCCATCTCTATGGCGACGATGTACGGCCGCCCCGCAGCCTGCTCCTCGTCAACGACGGCTTTCCGGCAAACTTCATTCCTGGTTCGGGAAGCGTCCCGGACGAGATCGTCGAGACCATCCTCGCCGAACTCATTGTTCTCATGCACGGCCTGACGGAACGTCCCTATGCGCCGGGCATCCACCGCATCTCGCGTGATGAGGAGCGGGTCTGCGCTGAGCTGTGGCTTCAGCTCCGCGACGGTAGTGAAGCGTCCCAGTCCGCCCCTTCTGACATGACCGAAACCCGCGCCACCCCGCGCCTCGAGACCCTGTGAGGTAAACCAAAATGAATATGCATGTTTCCAACGCGCTCGGCTCCACCACCGCCCTCACGCAGGAGCCCGTTGTCCACTCGCCGTACCTTGTTGCGAAGCTGAAGAACCAGGCGCCGAACCTCTACGGGAAGGTGAAGTTCGCGATCGTCTCCGAGCGTATCCGCGAGCTCGGTGAGCAGCTCGGCCGTCCGCCGCGCGTGCTCGATCTCGGCTGCTCCACCTCGATCTCGCGCGAGTATCTCGAGCAGACCGGTCTCGACTTCGAGTACTGCGGCGTGGACTACGAGTCGACCTTCGATCCGGATGTGGTGATGGATGTGCGCAAGCTCTATGCCGAGCGTCATCGCCTGCCCTGGACGCCGGACGTGATCCTGCTGCTCGACGTGCTCGAGCACCTGCCGGGCAAGGAGGACGACATCCGCAAGGTCATGCGCGAGTGCAACCGGCTGATCCCGGAGCATGGCGAGGTGCTGGTGATCATCCCGCAGCTCTACCGGCTCGACCGCCTGAAGCTCGCCCACCTCAACTACCCGGAGCACGAGGTCCGCTTCACGCTCCGTGAGTGGAAGGACCATGTGGGTGCGGGCATCGAGATCGCGCGCACGCAGGGCATCGGCTACCTGTCGGTTCTGCCGTACCT
The DNA here is from genome assembly GCA_038526025.1 of Pseudomonadota bacterium. Lineage (GTDB taxonomy): Bacteria > Pseudomonadota > Alphaproteobacteria > Rhodobacterales > Rhodobacteraceae > Thermohalobaculum. The sequence goes on along the minus strand of JBCBHB010000007.1, from coordinate 5,839 downwards.
GCCGATGCTGAGCCCCTGGTACACCGAGACGAACGGCCATGGCCGCCTCTTCAAGTACCTGCGCGGCAAGGTCTTCGAATGGGCGCCGTTCAAGCCGGCCGAGATCGCCATCACGAAGCTGATGGGTCGCCTGGGCCTTCTCAAGGGCTGGTGCAACAGCACGCTGCTCGTCTGCAAGGGCCGCGAGACGGCTCCGGCGCTGGTGCGCGACGCCGCCTGATACGGGCGGCCTCAGGGCCGGGTGTTCGCCCGGCTCGTCTCTCCTTTCTGCACGATCCTCGCCCCCGTACCCATCGGTGCGGGGGCTCCCCGTTTGAGCGCCTGCAGCGTCTGGGCTGCGAGTCGCCGTCGGCGGAGAAGGCGCGCGCAGTATGCCGGCGCGGGAGCAGCGTTGCGCGTTCGTGTCGCGGTCACGAATTATTTCATGGTCGGTGGCAGCATGACACTTCCTGTGCCCACGCCTCCCGGGCCACGGGCCACCTTCTGCATCGGCACACCCGAAATTCCCTATATATAACAATCGCATCATATAACTGCCGGGCTCGCGGAACTCTGGATCTCGCAGTTTCTGGAGGGAGTTATACCGAGTTTGCCGGATGGGCTGGGCGGCCGAAGACTGCTGAGTGTCAACCAAAATAGACATTGGACATGACAAGCAAAGTTGTCAGTCTACCTGCGTTGCACAGGGACGGTGAGCGGTTCCGCAAGGCGCCATCGCCACCCAATCATCCGCAGCCACGGAGGCAGCATCGCTTCCGCTTCGCGCTGCTGCCTGGACACGAAGTGGAGAAAACCATGTCCGACGAGGATCCGAACAAGGTCTGGCCCACCGGCCTCACCGTTAAGGAGGCTGAGGAAATCCACAGCCAGCTCATCGACGGCACGCGGGTGTTCGGCGCCATCGCGCTGCTCGCTCACCTGCTCGTCGCAGTCGCGACCCCGTGGCTCGGCTAAAGGAGGCACATCATGAACAACTCCCGTATGTGGCTCGTCGTCAGCCCCACCGTCGGTATCCCGGTGTTCCTCGGCGCCGTCGCCGTCGGCTCCTTCTGCGTCCATGTGGCCGTGCTCAGCAACACGACCTGGGTGTCTGACTTCCTCTCGGGCAAGGAGCTCGGCAGCACCGAGACCGCTGCGATCGAGGGCAAGGTCCAGACCGCGTCGGTGCCGGCAACCGGCGCACTGAAGGCCACCACCGCCAGCGTCTCGGCCTATGACGGCCAGCGCGTGCAGATCGTCCTGCCGGATGGCAGCGTGGCAGAAGCCGTGATCCAGGCACCGCCACTGGACGTCGCGCTCAAGCAGTGACGCAAGACTGATCCGCGCCGGCGCCCCCTGCCTTCCCGGGGCGCCGGCGTCTGCCTTCCGGCTGGGAAAAAGCGAGAGATCAGAGATGCTTGGCCTCCGCCGTAGGGCGCTCAGCACCATCCAGACACTCGGCCCACGCTTCCTGCCGTTCTCGGACGTGGCGAGCGAGACGCTCCCGCTCTCGCGCCTGCTGAGGCTTTCGCTCTTTCAGGTCACCGTCGGCATGGCGCTCGTGCTGCTCGTCGGCACGCTCAACCGCGTCATGATCGTGGAGCTTGCGGTGCCGGCCACGCTGGTCGGCGTCATGATCTCCCTGCCGATCGTCTTCGCGCCTTTCCGCGCGCTCATCGGCTACCGCTCCGATACGCATCACTCGGCCCTGGGATGGCGGCGCGTCCCTTACATCTGGAAGGGCACGCTGCTGCAGTTCGGCGGCTTCGCGGTGATGCCCTTCGCGCTTCTGGTCCTGTCCGGCTACGCCGAGGCGGCCCATGCGCCGGCCTGGATCGGCTATGTGAGTGCGGCCATCGCCTTCCTGCTCGTGGGCGCGGGCGTGCACATGGTGCAGACCGTGGGCCTCGCGCTCGCCACCGATCTCGTCCAGCCCGAGGACCAGCCGAAGGTCGTGGGCCTCATGTACGTGATGCTGCTGCTCGGCATGCTGGTGAGCGCCTTTGTCTTCGGTGCGCTGCTGGAGGACTACACGCCCGGCCGCCTCATCCGCGTGATCCAGGGCGCCGCGGTCGTCACCGTCGTGCTCAACGTCATCGCGCTCTGGAAACAGGAGCCGCGGGACCGCGCGCGCGCTGCCAAACCGCCCGAGGAAGCGCCGTTCGCCCAGGCCTGGGCCGCCTTTGCGGGGCAGGGGAGCGCGATGCGCCGCCTGGTGATCATCGGCCTTGGCACCCTCGGCTTCGGCATGGCGGATGTTCTGCTCGAACCCTATGGCGCGCATGTGCTGGGCATGAGCGTGGCGGAGACGACGCGGCTCACCGCCATCCTGGCCGTCGGCGGTCTCACAGGCTTCGCGCTCGCCTCGAAGGTTCTCTCGAAGGGCCTCGACCCGCTGCTGATGGCCACGATCGGTGCGCTCACGGGCCTGCCGGCCTTCGCGGCGATCATGGCGGCGTCCATCGACGGGACGTATGCGCTCCTCGCCTTCGGAACCTGCCTTCTCGGCTTCGGCGCCGGCCTCTTCGGCCACGGCACGCTGACAGCCACGATGCGCGCAGCCCCGCGCGAGCAGGCCGGCCTCGCCATCGGCGCATGGGGCTCGGTACAGGCGACGGCCGCGGGCCTTGGCATCGCGCTTGGTGGGGTGCTGCGCGACGTCATCGTCGCCATGCCCGATAGTGCGCGCCTTGGCGCGGAAATGGCCTATCTACCCGTATTCGGGCTCGAAATGATCTTCCTGGCGCTCGCCGCGGCAGTCGCTCTCCCGCTACTGCCACGCGCCCGGCGCACCGACGCGTTAGAGAGGAGACTGCCATGACCACCATCATCACGCGGGCTTACGACACTGAGAAGAAAGCAAAAACCGCAGCCACGGCGGCCGGGGCCAAGATCGGGGCCGATGCGGTGGATGTGGTGAAGGACGCAGCTGCGCTCCGCACCGCCATCACCAAGGGCGGCGCGGCGGGCGATGCGGCCGAGAGCATGGCGGCAATGATCCCGGATGGCGGCGCCATCGTCGTTGCGCGCGCGCCATGGGGCACAGCAGCCCGCGCAACCTCGGCGCTCGACGATGCCGGGCCGGTCGCGACCGAGATGCCGAAGCTCTATGTGAGTGACAGCGCCACGGGCCGCGCCGAGAGCATCATCCCCGGCAACCGGAAGTATCTCACGGCCGATGGCGATGCCTCGCGCGTGAAGGACCCGACGCCCTTCTCCACCTTTTTCGGCATGCGCGTGCTCTCGGACCGCAAGCCAAAGGACGTGCTGATGCGCGGCAACACCCACATCATGCCGTGGAAGCCGCTGTCGGACTGGAAGCTCGGCGCGCCCCTGATCACCGAGGACACGGCGGTGTTCTCGAAGCGCCTCGGCTGGGAGACGCTGAAGGAGCGCCCGGCGACGCAGCCGCTGCTCGAGCGGGACAAGACGCCGTTCTCGACCGCGCTCGGCTGGGACACCCTGATGCGCTGACTAGAAGGCCGATGCGGGCCCGGTCCAGGCCGGGTCCGCATCGAACTGGAAGCCGTGGTCCCGTCCAGTCGAGATCTCGAGCTCCTCGAAGCTCGCCGCCCGATCGTAGAGCGCGGTGTGCCGCGCGCAGATGCCGGCGACCGTGTCTGATCGTTCGCTGATCGCGAACACCCGGCCGTTCATGGCCGGCGAAGCGGCATCGGCCAGGCGCGCGGTGTGGCAGGCGCCGACGATAACCCAGCGCAGCTCCGGCTCCTCCAGCATCGCGCTCGCGAGCTGCACGATGAAGCCGCCCTTCGATGCGCCGATGACCTTGATCGTTGCCGCGGGCCTGCCGCCGTCGATCAGCCCCGAGATCTCATCGGCAAGGGCCCGTGCCGCTTCCTTCGGATCGGCGTCCGGGCCGCGCACCGGTGCCGTAACCTAGCCGGAAGCACCGAGCGCCTCGACGATCCCCTCGAAATCGTAGGCCCCGAACTTCGGGTGCGGCTCGCCCGACTTGTTCTTCTCGTACCAGGCGTTGTGCAGGAAGATCACGTAGTCGTCGCCTGCCGCGAGGGCGGGGGTGCGGCGAGCATGCCGGTGGCGAGGATGAGAGGGGCGAGGACGCGCATGACGGGGCTCCGGTGATGGGCGACTTGCGCGGTAGGTAGGATCAGGGCCCGGACGCGGCAAACACGTCAGCCTCGCGCCGCGTCCGTCTCGCCTGCGTTGTGCTCGGCGGTGCCCCGTAGGATCTCCGCCACTTCCTGCAGCTGATCCGCCAGCGGGCTGGTGCGCCGCCACACCATGCCCACCGTGCGCGTTGGCTGGGGCGGAGAGAACCGTGCAATGGCCACGGCGGCCGAGCGGGTTTCCACTGGCACGGCCATCTCCGGAATGAGCGTGACCCCGATCCCTGCGCTGACCATCTGGACCAGCGTGGTGAGGGAGCTCCCATCCATCAGCTCGCGCGGTCGTGTGGCGGGCAGGCTGCAGAAGGAGAGCGCCTGATCGCGAAAGCAATGCCCTTCTTCGAGCAGCAGCAGCCGCATCTCCGCCAGGCGGTTGGCGCTTGGAACGGGCTTGCCGGCATCCTCGGCCGCGCGGACCAGCACGAACTCTTCGGTGAAGAGCGCCACCTCCGAGAGCCCTGGCTCGGAGACGGGCAAAGCGAGGATGGCCGTGTCGAGCCGCCCGTCCGCCAGCTCCGCGAGGAGCCGCGGGGTCATGCTCTCGCGCACCCGGATGTCGAGCTCTCCGTGCCGGGCGCTGAGGGCAGCGATGAAGGCGGGCAGCAGGTAAGGTGCGATGGTGGGGATGACGCCGATGCGCAACCGTCCCGCCAGCCGTTCCTGAGAGGCGCGGGCGAGATCCGCCAGCTCGTCCACCGAACGCAGGATCTCGCGCACGCGGCCGGCAAATTCCTCGCCGAGACCGGTCAGCCGAACCTGGCGCGCATCCCGCTCGAAAAGTGCTGTGCCAAGCGATGCCTCGAGCTCCTTTATCTGCATCGACAGTGCGGGCTGGGTTACCGCGGAAGCCTCTGCGGCCCGTCCGAAATGGCCGTGCCGGGCGAGGGCATCGAAGTAGCGAAGCTGCTTGAGGGTAAGGCTGTTCATAAGCTCACCTGATGCGAACGATCAGAAATCCCAACTATCACTGATCGCTCTGCTTGGGTAGAACCATTCTAGACAGTGGAATCGACCGCTGCTCGCCACCACGCCTCACGCCAACGCCGGAGAGAATGATGGACGGAAACGATATCCCCAGCACGGGCAAGTGCCCTGTCATCCACGCCACCCACGGGGTGCGCTCCAACAAGGAGTGGTGGCCGAACCAGCTGAACCTCAAGATCCTCCACCAGAACGCGCCCGAGTGCCGCCCGGTGGACGCGGATTTCGACTATGTCGAGGCGTTCAAAGGTGTCGACTACGACGCGCTGAAGGCCGACCTTCACGCGCTGATGACCGACAGCCAGGACTGGTGGCCGGCGGATTACGGGCACTACGGCCCGTTCTTCATCCGCATGGCCTGGCATGCAGCCGGCACCTACCGGATCTGGGACGGCCGCGGTGGCGCAGGCTCGGGCATGCAGCGCTTCGCCCCGCTCAACAGCTGGCCGGATAACGGCAATCTCGACAAGGCGCGCCGCCTGCTCTGGCCGATCAAGCAGAAATACGGGAACGCGATCTCCTGGGCCGATCTCTTCGTGCTCACCGGGAATGTCGCGCTCGAGAGCATGGGCTTCAAGACCTTCGGCTTCGGCGGCGGTCGTGAGGATGTGTGGGAGCCGGAGGAGGACGTCTACTGGGGCGCCGAGACCGAGTGGCTCGCCACCTCCGATAACCCGAACAGCCGCTATGCCGGTGCGCGCAACGTTGAGGCCGCGGATGCGGATGCGGGC
>JBCBHB010000006.1:0-16017 GCA_038526025.1 Pseudomonadota bacterium | reverse complement strand
TCGCCGAGCGCTTTCGTGCCGCCGTCGCGCAGCACGGGCCGGACAGCGTGGCCTTCTACGTGTCGGGCCAGCTCCTCACCGAGGATTACTACGTCGCCAACAAGCTGATGAAGGGCTTCATCGGCTCGGCCAACATCGACACCAACTCGCGCCTCTGCATGGCGTCCACCGTGGCGGGGCATCGGCGGGCCTTCGGCGGCGACCTTGTGCCCGGCACGTATGAGGACCTGGAACTCGCGGATCTCGTGGTGCTCACCGGCTCGAACCTCGCCTGGTGCCACCCGGTGCTCTACCAGCGTCTCGCCGCCGCCCGCTCCGCCCGGCCCGAGATGCGTGTCGTGGTGATCGATCCCCGCCGCACCGCGACGACGGAGCTTGCGGATCTGCATCTCGCGCTTCGCCCCGGGTCGGACGTGGCGCTCTTCAACTGGCTGCTCGCCACGCTCGAAGCCGATGGTGCCGTCGATGCCGGCTTTGTGGCCGCGCATGTTGCCGATTTCCCCTCAAGCATCGCTGCGGCACGGGAGGCGACGATGGCCGCCACCGTGTCCGCAACAGGTCTCGACCCCGCCGATCTGGAGCGGTTTGCGCAGCTCTTCACGCGCACGGAGCGGACCGTGACCGTCTTCAGCCAGGGCGTGAACCAATCGAGCGCTGGTACTGACAAGGTCAACGCCATCATCAACTGCCATCTCGCCACGGGCCGCATCGGGCGCCCTGGCATCGGCCCGCTCTCGGTTACGGGCCAGCCCAACGCCATGGGGGGGCGCGAGGTAGGCGGGCTTGCGAACATGCTTGCAGCGCATCTTTCGATCGAGAACCCGGCTCACCGCTCGGCCGTACAGGCGTTCTGGGACGCACCGACAATCTGCGAACGGCCGGGCCTGAAAGCGGTCGACATGTTCGAGGCCTGCGCGGACGGGCGGATCAAGGCGCTCTGGATCATGTCGACCAACCCTGCGGTCAGCCTGCCGCGCGCGGAAGACGTGGCCGAGGCGATCCGTGCCTGCGATTTCGTGGCTGTCTCAGACGCCGTGGCGGATACCGACACCACCCGCCTCGCGGACGTGCTGCTGCCCGCCGCGGCCTGGGGGGAGAAGTCCGGCACGGTCACGAACTCCGATCGCGTGATCTCCCGCCAGCGCGCCTTTCTGCCCGCGCCCGGGCAGACGCGGCCAGACTGGCGGATCATCTGCGATGTCGCGGCCGTCATGGGTTGGCGCGACGCGTTCGACTTCGAGAGCCCCGCCGCGGTGTTCCGGGAGCATGCGGCACTCTCCGCCGTTGCCGCATCGCAGGGCAGCGCGTTCGACATCTCGGCCCTCTCCACACTGACCGACGGGGATTACGAGGCTCTCGAGCCGACGCGTTGGCCGGCGCCCGCCGGCGCACCTTCACGTGAGCGGCTCTTCGGCGATGGCGCGTTCCAGCATGCCGATGGCCGGGCGCGCATGCTCCCTGTACGCCATCGTGCCCCGGCCGTGCCGACCTCCCCAAGCTACCCGCTCGTGCTCAACACCGGCCGCGTGCGCGATCATTGGCACACCATGACACGGACGGCGAAGTCCGCCCGCCTCAGCCGCCACATGGCTGAACCCTATGCCGAAATCCACCCCGAGGATGCCGCGCGGGCCGGCGTCAGACCCGCCGCGCTCGTCACCGTCTCGAGCCCCTTCGGAAGCATCGTCGCCCGCGCTCTCATCACCGACCGGACACCGAAGGGATCGGTCTTCGTGCCCATGCACTGGACCAGCCAGTGGTCCTCCCGCGCCCTGGTCGACACGCTCGTCGGCGCGGAGACCGACCCGTTCTCCGGCCAGCCCGAGAGCAAGGCACAGCCCGTGCAGATCGCCCCATTCGCTCCGGCCTGGTATGGCTTCGCCGTCGCCCGCGAAAGGATCGATCCAACAACGTCGTACTGGGCGCGTGCCCGCATCCCTGGCGGCTGGCAGGCCGAGCTTGCCGATACCGCGATGCCCGAGGATTGGGGGGCGGCCGCTCGCAGACTGCTCGGCGTCACGAACGATGCCGAGGCGGTGGAGATGGCCGACCCGGCGCGCGGCGGCTACCGGATCGCTGTCTTCGAGCACGGCCGGATCGTGGGAGCGCTCTTCGCCTCGACCGAACCCGTGGCGGTGAGCCGCAGCTTCGTCGCGGGAGGGCTGCTGGAGACAGCGGGCACCGAGCCGGCGGCGCTGCTCGCCGGGCGCGCAGGGGTTGATGTCCCCGATCCGGGCCCGACCGTCTGCGCCTGTTACGAGGTCGGTGTGAACACGATCGTAAGCGCGATCCTTCGAGACGGGTTGACCGACATCGCCGCAATCGGCCAAGCGCTCCGCGCAGGCACGAACTGCGGTTCCTGCCGGCCGGAGCTTGCAGCACTCATCGCCGCGAACCGCGCGCCCGTAGCCGCCGAGTAGAGGAAACGATCCATGACGGACGGCGCACTGCCCAAGGCCTCGGGGCCGCTCGCATGGTTACCGATGCTCTTCCCGCGGCTCTGGCGGCGGAGTGCTGGTGCGCGCATCAACCAACAGGCCCCAAGCGCCCTCGACTTGGACGAGGCTGCTGCTAAGGGAGCGCCTGCCACCGGCCGACCAGGAGCAGGCTTCGTCAGCCTCGTCGGTGCGGGTCCCGGCTCGGCCGATCTCATCACCCTGCGCGGCCTTGAGCGTCTGCAGTCGGCCGAGGTTGTTTTCTACGACCGGCTCGTGGACCCGGCGCTCCTGAACCATGCGCCCCGAAACGCCGAGCGGGTCTACGTGGGCAAGGCCCCGGGCGCGCATGCATGGACGCAAGACCGGATCAACGAAGCGCTTGTCTCCGCCGCTACCGCAGGCCGACATGTGGTACGGCTCAAATGCGGCGATCCTGGTGTCTTCGCGCGCGGCGCGGAGGAGGCGGCGGCGCTCGATGCAGCGGGGATGGCCTGGGAGATCGTCCCGGGCGTCACGGCCGCTGCCGCTGCCGCCGCTGCCGCGGGAAGCTTCCTCACCGCGCGCGGGGAGACCGATACGCTGGTGCTCACGACCGGCCGGCTGGCCGAATGTCCGGCCCTCGAGCATGCAGACAACGCGCCGGACTGGGCGAACTTCCTCCACCCGGGCACCACGCTTGCGGTCTACATGGGTGTTGCGACAGCGGGTCGGCTCTCGGGGCGTCTCCTCGAGCAGGGGCTCGACGCCACGCTGCCCGTGGAGATCGTGCACGCCGCCGGCACGCCAGAGGAAGCGGTGTTCAACACCCAGCTTGGCAGGCTCGAGGATACCGTGCGGGCCGAAGGGATACGGAACCCGGCGATGATCCTGATCCGTCGACCGAAGGGCGCACGACCGGGCGTCGGGACGCTTGTGCGTGCGGGCGCCGAAACAGCCGCCTGACGCAGGCTCTACCCCGGCGAGAGCTCGCCATCACCGAGCGGCGCGAAGGCGCCCTCGATCACAGCGGGATCCACCATGTCGAGCGTCGAGGGCTGCCAGCGCGGTGCGCCGTCCTTGTCGATGATCGTGGCGCGCACGCCTTCGTAGAAATCGCCATGGGTCATGCAGAAGCGGGCCAGGCGATATTCGAGCCGCATGCAGTCCTCGAAGCCAAGCGCCGCCCCCGCGCGGATCTGCCGGAAGGTGAGCGACGTGCATGTGGGCGATTTCGAGCGGATCGCCGCGATCTGCGCTTCCGCCCAGTCCCCGCCCACCCCTTCCAGCCGGTCGAGGATACCGTCGAGGCTGCGCGCCGCAAAGGCACGGTCGATCGCGGCCTGCTCGTGAAGGCCTGCAGGGCGCACATGCTCCGCGAACCCGCCCTCTGCATCGTCCTCACAGAGGGTCAGCGCCCGCCCGTCAGGCGGCGTCGACCAGCGACCCTCCGCCAGCCAGTCCAGCAACCAGTCGAGCTTGTGCGCCGGCAGCAGATGATCACAAAGCCCTGCCCTCACCGCCGCTTCGCCCTTCAGCCGCGCCCCCGTGAGGCCCAGCCAAAGCCCGGTCTCACCCGGCAGCCGCGGCAGGAAGTAGGTTGCGCCGACATCCGGAAAGAGGCCGATGCCGGTCTCGGGCATCGCAAAGACCGTGCGTTCTGTCGCGATGCGGAGGGAGCCGTGGATCGAGACACCCACGCCGCCGCCCATCACGATGCCGTCCATCAGCGCGACGTAAGGCTTCGGGAAGCGCTTGATCTTGCAGTTGAGCCGGTACTCGTCGGCGTAGAAGGCGAAGTTGGCAGCCCCACGCTCGCCCCCCGGCCGCCCCGCCTCGTAGAGGGCCCTGATATCGCCGCCCGCGCAGAACGCCCTGTCGCCCTGCCCGGTGATCGCCACGACCTCGACCGACGCGTCCGCCGCCCAACGATCAAGCACCGCCTCCAAGGCCAGCACCATTGCATGCGTCAGCGCGTTGAGCGCCTTCGGCCGGTTGAGCGTCACAAGACCAAGGCGGCCCCGACGCTCGAAACGGATTTCATCCCCGGCGGCCTCAATCAGATCGTCGCTCACTCCGCTGCCCTCCCGACGCTGGAGCCCGCAGGAAACCGTTGCGGACGACCAGGTCAAGTGAGCTTTCGTGAGCTTGTCTTGCCGCGGCCGGCGCGAAGTGTCAGGAATCGTTGACGGACACTTTGACCGGAGCCTGCCAATGCTGCCTGCCACCCCCGTAATGGCCCCGTTTCCCCAGGCCCGGCCACGCCGACTTCGGCAGGCGCCCTGGATCCGGAGCATGGTCGCTGAGAACCAGCTCTCGCCAGCGGACTTCATCTGGCCCTGTTTCGTGATGGAAGGGCATGATGAGGCGGTGCCGGTCGCCAGCATGCCTGGCGTCAGCCGCCTAACGGTCGATCGGCTCGTGCAGGCGGCAGGAGAGGCCGCAGCCCTCGGTGTGCCCTGCATCGCGATCTTTCCGGAGACACCGGACCGGCTGAAGACCCCGGGCGCCGAGGAAGCCTGGAACCCCGAGAACCTCGTCAACACCGCCACGCGTGCGGTGAAGGATGCCTATCCCGAACTCGGCATCATGCTCGACGTGGCGCTCGACCCCTACAACAGCGACGGCCATGACGGGATCGTGGAAGACGGCAAGATCCTCAACGATCCGACGCTTGAGGCCCTGGAACGGCAGACCCTCGCCCAGGCAGCCGCTGGCGCGGATGTGATGGGCCCCTCCGACATGATGGACGGCCGCGTGGGCGTGATGCGAACAGCGCTCGAGCGCGAAGGCTATGTGGACGTCACGATCATGTCCTACGCCGCAAAGTACGCCTCCGCGTTCTACGGCCCGTTCCGGGACGCCGTCGGCTCCGGCGGGGCGCTCAAGGGCGACAAGAAAACCTACCAGATGGACCCCGCGAACGGAGATGAAGCGCTGCGAGAGGTTGCGATGGACCTCGCCGAGGGCGCCGACATGGTGATGGTGAAGCCGGGGATGCCCTATCTCGACATCTGCCGGCGCGTTCATGAGGCCTTCAACGTCCCCGTCTTCGCCTACCAGGTCTCCGGAGAGTACGCGATGCTCCGCCATGCCATGGCGGCAGGCGCGCTCGACGAGGAGCGCGGGATGATGGAGAGCCTCATGGCCTTCAAGCGCGCCGGCTGCAGCGGCATCCTGACCTACTTCGCGCTCGACGCGTCGCGGCTGCTCCAGCGCTGAGCCCGCGCCTTCGCATTTTCTGCGTGAACAGGCGTGCGCTCGTCTACGGGCCTCCTATCTTTCCGCCATGGGTTTAGATGGGAGGCACCCGATGAAGATCCTGCGCATCATCGGCATCGTCACGGCAGTGGCCGGCTGCGGTATCATGGCGGCGCGGTACACACCGCCGGCGGCGGCCGAGGCTGCGTACGACACCTCCGCAGGCCGCGTCAGCGTCACCCGGGTCGTTGGCGGTCTCGATCTGCCATGGGGCGTCGCGCCGCTGCCCAACGGCGGCGCGCTGGTGACGGAGAAGGGTGGGCAGCTCCTCCACTTCTCGCCGGATTGGGAACGCAACGCCGTCGCCGGCCTGCCCCCCGTCTCCCAAGGGGGCCAGGGCGGCCTGCTCGACGTGACGCTGGCGCGAGACTTCGATCAGACCCGGACCCTCTTCCTCACCTTCTCCGAAGCAGCCGATGGCGGGCGGCGGACCACCATGGTCTCCGCTCGGCTCTCGGACGACGGTGCCCGCCTGGAGGATGTTGCCTATCTCTTCCGCCAGGCACCGGCTGTGGGCGGCGGGCGCCATTTCGGCAGCCGCGTCGTCGAGGCGGCGGACGGCACGCTCTTCGTCACCACCGGGGACCGTGGCGATCCCCCGCTCGCCCAGCGGCTCGATCGCGGTATCGGCAAGGTCATGCGGGTGACGCGCGACGGGCAGGTGCCGGATGACAATCCGTTCGTCGGCCAATCCGGCGCGCAACCCGAGATCTGGTCCTACGGTCATCGCAACATCCAGGGCGCGGCCCTCGATGCCGATGGCAGGCTCTGGACGCTGAGCCATGGCGCGCGCGGTGGGGACGAGCTGAACCTGGCCCTGCCCGGCCTGAACTACGGCTGGCCCGAGATCAGCTACGGCACGCACTACAGCGGCGCGAAGATCGGCTCTGGCACCGCGCAGGCGGGCATGGAGCAACCGAAATGGTACTGGGACCCGTCAATCGCGCCTTCGGGCCTGATGATCTACAGCGGCGCCCTCTTCCCCGCATGGGAGGGCGATGTCTTCGCCGGGGCGTTGAAGTTCGACTACATCGCCCGCCTCGACCGCGCGGATGACGAGATCACCGGCGAAGAGAAGCTCTTCGAGGACGCCTATGGCCGGATCCGGGATATCGTCGAGGCGCCGGACGGGTCCATCTGGTTTCTCTCGGTGGCGGATGGCGGGCTCTTTCGCGTCGCACCGGCGGATGCGAGCTAGCGCAGGCCGGGGCTTGTCCCAGCCCGGCGGCGGCAGGTAGACGAGCGGCATGACAGCACCGCTCACACCGCTCGCCGCCAGCTTGCCCGCCACCGTGCCGTTCGTGGGCCCGGAAAAGCAGGAGCGTGACCGCGGCGCCCCCTTCACCGCCCGCATCGGCGCGAACGAGAGTGTCTTCGGCCCCTCGCCCCGGGCGGTTGCGGCCATGCAGTCTGCCGCTGCGGGTGTCTGGTGCTATGCCGACCCCACGAACCATGACCTCCGCGAGGCGCTCTCCGCCCATCTCGGCGTCCCGCCCGAAGCCTTGGTGATTGGCGAGGGGATCGACGGCCTCCTCGGCCTCACCGTGCGCCTTTTCGCGGGGCCCGGCGATGCGGTGGTCACCTCCGCCGGCGCCTATCCCACGTTCAACTATCATGTGGCCGGCTTCGGCGCCCGCTTGGTCACGGTGCCGTATCGAGACGATGCCGAGGATCTTGATGCGCTCGCGGCGGCCGCGCGGGCAGAGGGTGCCCGCCTCGTCTACGTCTCGAACCCCGACAATCCGATGGGCAGCTGGCACGATGCCGAAGCCGTCATGGCGTTTCTCGACGCGCTTCCGGAAGGCTGCCTCCTCTGCCTCGACGAAGCCTATGGCGAGTTCGCGCCCGCCGGCACCCTGCCCCCGCTGGACGCGACCGACCCGCGCCTGATCCGCTTCCGGACGTTCTCGAAGGCCCATGGTCTGGCCGGCCTGCGCCTCGGCTACGCCATCGCGACGCACGAGACAGCGGGGGCCTTCGACCGGGTGCGCAACCATTTCGGCGTAAACCGCCTCGCACAGGCCGCAGGGCTTGCGGCGCTCGAAGACAGCGCGCATCTCGCCCATGTTGTGGCCGCCACCGACGCTGCCCGGACACAGATCGGTGCGATCGCCCGCGACAACGGCCTCGTCGCACTGCCGTCTGCCACGAATTTCGTGGCGGTCGATTGCGGGCGCGACGGAGACTTTGCCCGCAGGGTGCTCGCGGCCTTGCTGGCAGAGGGCATTTTCGTCCGCATGCCCGGCATTGCACCGCTCGACCGTTGCATCCGCATCGGCTGCGGTACCTCCGCAGACATGGCGGCGCTGGAGGCGGCGCTGCCCCGCGCACTGGCCGCTGCCGCGGCTCCGGGTCTCGCACCCGCCGAGTGAGGGACGCGGACAATTGCGTGCGGCGTGCAAGGCCCTTAGCGTGGCAACGCTCACAACCGGCTTGAGGGGGACAAGGCGTTGGCGCATCCGCTGAGCGGGGCCGATCTCGGCACCTTGCGGACCATCTTCCGCGACGCAGGCCCGGCGGATCACCACGGTGCCGCACGCGCGATCTGGGCGGCAGCGGCCGGCCGCTGGCCCTCGACCATGCTCGAGCGCAGCTTCGCGACGCTACCGGCGCCCGACACCCACGGCGCGCCGCTCTTCGTGCTGGGCCATTGGCGCTCCGGCACCACGCATCTCTACAACCTGCTTGCCGCCGGCGGCTGGGGTTACGTGCCGCCCGTGGCGGTCGGACTGCCGCACGACATGCTTGGCCTCGCCCGCCTCCTGAGACCCTTTCTGGAGCGCCAGCTTCCGGAAACGCGCTGGATCGACCGCATCCCCGTGACGCCCACAGCACCGCAGGAGGACGAGATCGCCATCGCCAACATGTCGGCGCTCTCGTTCTACCACGGTATCTACTTCCCGAAGCATTTCGACCGACTGATCGACCGCGGCCTGTTCTTCGACGGCTGCTCCCCGGCCGAAATCGAAGGGTGGCAACGCGCGTTTCGCACCTTCCTCGCCAAGATCGCGAAGGATCAGGGCAAGCGCCTCGCCATCAAGAACCCGGTCTACACGGCGCGCCCCGCCATGCTGCGCGCGATGTTTCCCGGTGCCAAGTTCATCCACATCCACCGCGACCCGCTCGACGTCTTCCTCTCCATGCGGAACTTCTACGCCCGCCTCCTCGAGGTGATGGCCCTGCAGGAGGTGCCGGAAGACCTCGACATCGATGCGACGATCCTGCGGGTATACGATCGCATGATGACCGCTTTCACGACCGAGACCGAAGGCTGGGCGGCGCCCGACTTCGTGGAGCTGCCCTACAGGCTGCTCGACGACCAGCCGCTCGAGGCGCTCGGCCAGATCTACGACACGCTCGACCTGCCGGGCTTTGCCGAGGCGAAGCCGGCCTTCGAGGCGCATCTCGCCGATGTGAAGAGCTTTCAGAAAAACCGCTTTCCCATCGATAACGCTGTCGCGCACAAGGTGGGCGGTGCCCTCGGCCCGTGGTTCGCACGCTGGGGCTATCCGATGCCCGTGGGGGAAGGCGGGTCCGAAGCCAAGGAGGCGATGTCATGAACCGGCTGATTGTCGTGATGGTCGTGCCGGTGACGGCGATCATCCTTCTCGCCGTTTTTCTCTCCGACGAGGTGACGCCAGAGCCGGCTCTCTTCCGCCACGATCAATGCAGGGTCGTGCAGGTGACCGACTCGCGCTATCGGCAGATGTCGGGGATCGAAGACATCGCTGTGCTGCCGGGGGGGCGGCTCCTGCTCTCCAACTACAATCGCAACTTCTCCTCCGCCCCTGCCCGCGGGCTTAGCACCGTTCAGATATCGGAGCTGCTCGAAGGAGACGGGGGCGTGCTGACCCGCGCCGTTCCAGGTACGCATCTCGTGCTCGGCTCCCTTCACCCGCATGGGATCGCCGTCGACCGCTCGGGTAGCCGCCTCGCCGTCGTGAACCGCCAGCCAAGCGACGATACGGCAGTTGTCGTCTGGGGCATGCTGACAGGCGAAGGCTTCAGGGAACGCGGCCGATGGGATGCGCCGGAGGCGTGCCGCGCCAACGACCTTGCGTGGCGGGGCGCGGAGCTGGTGGTATCGCTCGACCGCGATAGCTGCGACTGGAGCATGTCCGAGCTGATGCCGGGCGCCGCCTCGGGCTCGGTCCTCACCCTCGGCACAAACCGCGTCCAGCCGATGGCACAGGGCCTTGCCTGGGCGAACGGCGTGTCGCTCGACGGCGGCACGGTGCTGGTGGCCGAGACGCGCGCGAACCGCATCACCAACCTCAGCGATGGCAGCTTCACCGAGTTCTCGGGCGGGCCGGACAACATCAACCCGGGCCCGAACAACACGCAGATCGTGGCGCTTCACCCCGACCTCTTCGACTACTGGATGTTCACGATGCAGTATTCGAGCACGGCGCCGAGCCGCATCGTCGCCTGGTCACCCGCCACGGGGCAGCAGGAGACGCTGTTCGACGATCCGTTCGGTGAGGTTTTCTCGGGTGCGACGAGCGCGGTCTATGCGCGCAACACACTGATCGCAGGCTCGGCCTATGGCCAGGGCCTGCTGGTCTGCAGGCGGTGAGGCCGGCCGCGTGAAGCCCGTTCTCGTCACCGGCGCCAACGGCTTTCTCGGCGGGCATCTCGTGCGGGCGCTGCGGGAGCAGGGCCATGGCGTCCATGCGCTGGACCTGGCCTTCGACCCTGCCGACCGTGGCGGCCTGCCCGCCGATATACCGCGCACCGAGGGCACCGTGACGGACGCCGATCTGATGGCGAAACTGGCGACGGACGCCGGCGCGATCATCCACGCCGCTGCCATCGCGCATCTCTGGGCCGAACGCCCCGGGGCGCACGACGCCGTGAACCACGAGGGCACGGCCGTTGTCGCCTCCGCTGCCCGGCAGGCAGGGATCCGCCTTGTGCTCGTGTCCAGCTACACAACGCTGGTGGCCGAAAGCACGGTTCCGGGCTCAACGCTGACGGAAGCCGAAGCTCACTCACCGGAGGCGCTGCTCGGCCCCTACCCTGCCTCGAAGCGCAGGGCGGAACTTGCCGTTGCGGATGCCGTCCACGCGGGCCTGGACGCGGTCACGGTGCTGCCGTCGGCGCCGGTCGGGCCCGGCGACAGAGGACTCACACCACCGGCCCGCATGATCCTGGACCTTGCCCGAGGCGCCACGCCTGCAATCGTGGAGACCGAGATCGACATCGTCGAGGTCCGCGCCCTGGCGCAGGGGATCGTCGCCGCCATGGAGAAGGGGACAAGCGGGGAACGCTATCTCCTCTCGGGCGAAGGCATAACGCTCGCGGCCCTCGCCGAGATGGTTTCGGGCCGCATGGGCAGGCGCGCACCGACGTTTCGCGTGCCCTTTCCCATCGCCCTGGCCGCTGCCCATGTGGAAGAGCAGTTGAGCCGCATCATCGGGCGTGCGCCGACAGCGCCTCTCGCGGGTGTGCGGATCGCGCGCAAGCGTGTCCGGCTCGATTCTGGGCACGCTCGCGCCACGCTCGGCTTCCGCCCGCCACCGGTCGAGGACGCGGTGATGGGCGCGCTCGACTGGTTCATGGCGGAGGGCATGCTCGCCGAGCCGTCCAGCAAGACTGCGCCCGCGCGCTCCTGAGCGGCGGCTAGTCGCGCGGCCCACGGTTCATGGCGGAGTAGGTTCGACCCTTCCAGGGCGATGCCTTGCCAAGAAGGTCTCGCCGGGCGCTGTCGAGCGTCATGAGCATGTAGAGGACCGCCACGAGAGGCAGCGTCAGCGCCTCCCAGATACGGCCGCCATAGAGGCTCAGCGTCGGCCAGAAGGCGCGAGCCATCAGCCCCCATCCCGCAAGACCTGCAAGGGCCGCGGCCGCATCGCCGGCAAGAACGCCCCAGATCGCGGCGGCGGGGGGCGCGAGGTAGAGCAGCGCCATGCCCAGCGTGCAGCCGGCCAGCAGCCACCAGGACCGCTGAAGCTGCGGAAACGCCGTTCGGGCAACCGTCTCCCAGATCGTCGCCATGGCGCCTGTGTCCCGCAGCGAGGTCACCTCGCCTTCGGAAAGACCCAGCCAGATCGATCGCCGCTCCCCGCCCTGCGACGTACCCTTGATCGCCGCGGCCAGCGTGCAGTCGTCGATCAGGGCGCCGCGGATGGACCCGATGCCTCCGATCGCGGCCAACGCGTCGCGTCGCACCAACATGCAGCCGCCCGCCGCTCCCGCGATGCTGCTCGACGGGTCGTTCACCGCCGGGAAGGGGTAGAGCTTCTGGAAGAAGAACACATAGGCCGGCACGAGCACCCGACCCCAATGCCAGCGCCCCTCCCCCACGGCCAGCCGCGCCATCAGCGAGGTGAGCGCAAGACCGCGATCCTCAGCGAGCCGCACCAACCGGTCCAGCGTATCGGGAGCATGAACGATGTCGGCATCCGTTAGCAGCAGGTAGCGCGCTTCAGGGTAGAGCCGCTCCGCCGCCGATATGCCCTGCTCGAGCGCCCAGAGCTTGCCGGACCATCCCGCAGCAAGCGGCGCCCCTGTGATCACGTGAAGCGGATGACCGGCGGCCGCCTTAGCGGCGTCGGCGATCTCGGGGGTTCCGTCCTCGGAGTTGTCGTCGACCAGCACCACGGCAAAGGAACCCGTATAGTTCGATGCCCCATGGGCCTCGACCACCGCACCGATGCTTGCGGCTTCGTTCCGCGCCGGGATCACCGCCACAACGCCTGGACGATCGCTCGCATCGTCGGGCGTGCTCGGGGGGAGACGCTGGTCCGCGCGCCAAAAGCCGTGCCAGACCAGAAGCATGGCGGCCCAGATGACGAAGGCGATGAGAGCGGCTGTGAGCATGGCGAAGCGGTAGCGGTCCTGCCGCGCTGCGGCAAGCAGGCAGCGCCGCGCCCACCTCGCCAATGGACAAGCTGCGCGAGGGGGCCCTATGGTCCGCGCCGGCTGGCGGGCAGAGGCACGTGGCAAGGGCGATGGCGAGCGAGACCGGAATGGCGGCGGAGAGCGAGGCAACCACCGCAGCGGGCGGACCGGTCCGGCCGGTCGAGGCCCCTTCCGGCAAGGGCGCGGGCGACGAGAACTTCCCCGTCGGCTCCTTCCTCATCGCGAAGAAGCACCGTCCCGCGGTGATGGCCTACTACGCGTTCGCACGCGGCACGGACGACATTGCGGACGACGCCGCGCTGGCCCCTCAGGAGAAGATCCGCCGCCTCGATGCCTGCGAGGATGGGCTGCTACCGGGCGCCTCGGGCGCGCCGGAGATGTCGGCAAGGCTGGGCGCCGTGCTGCGCGAGAACGGCGTCGAGATGAGCTGCGCGACCGACCTCCTCATCGCCTTCCGGCAGGACGCCCTGAAGGCAAGATATGCGGACTGGGACGATCTGATCGGCTACTGCGCCAACTCGGCCCGCCCGGTGGGGCGGTTCCTGCTGCAGCTTCATGGCGAAAGCCCGTCGACCGCGCCGGCCTCCGATGCGCTGTGCGACGCGCTACAGGTGCTCAACCACCTTCAGGACATCGCCTTGGACAAGACACGGCTCGACCGGGTTTACCTGCCGCAGGAATGGCTGGAGGCGGAGGGTGTCGACGAAGGTTCCCTGACCGCCCCTTCGGCAAGCCCGGGCCTTCGCCGCGTGATCGACCGCTGCCTCGAAGGCTGCGCCCGCTTGCTCGATACCAGCCGCCCGTTGGCGGACCAGACCCGCAGCCGGCGCATGGCCGCCGAGATCGCCGTGATACAACGCCTGGCGGAGCGGCTGCATGCGCGCCTCGGGCGCGAGGATCCGCTGGCCGGGCGCGTGAAGCACAGCCGGCTGGACCTTCTGGCGGGCCTCGGCGCGGGCCTCTGGCGTCTGCTCACCCACCGGCCGGCGGGTGCCGGGCCCGAGCGGGCCTGAGCCATGGCCGATGGCGCGCAGATGGCGCTGAGCGAGCGCCTCGCCCCCCTTCCCGCCGGCAATGCCGACCCTCTGGCAGCGGTGGCCGAGATCACCCGTGCCGCGGGGTCGTCGTTCGGCCCCGGCATGCGCGCGCTGCCAAAGGCGCGGCGGGATGCGATGTGGGCGCTCTACGCCTTCGCCCGCGTGGTGGACGACATCGCCGACGAGGACATGCCGCTCGACGAACGCCGCCGCCTCCTCGGCCTGTGGCGGGAGGAGATTGCCGCGCTCTATGCGGGCCGCCCCCGCTCCCTCATCGGCCTCGCCCTCGCGCGCCCTGTTGCGGACTATGCGCTTCCGGAGCAGGAGTTCCTGCTCTTGATCGAGGGGATGGAGATGGATGCGGAGGGGCCCGTGGTCGCGCCCTCCATGGCGCGGCTGCGCGCCTATACCCGACGGGTCGCCGGCACCATCGGCATGCTCTCAATGCGGAACTTCGGCGCCTGGCGGGGAGCGCTCTCCGAACGGTTCGGGCTGGCGCTCGCCGATGCGCTCCAGCTGACCAATATCCTTCGGGATGTGGAGGAGGATGCGGCCATTGGCCGGCTCTACCTGCCTGCGGAGCTACTGGACCGCCATGGCATGCCCCACGACCCCACCGCCGCGGCACGGCACCCTGCCCTGCCTGCGCTGTCGCAGGAGCTCGCGCACCTTGCCCGCGCGGAGTTCGATGCAGCGCGGGCCGCCATTCCGGGCCACAACCGCCTCGCCCTCACCCCGGCGCTGATGATGATGGGAGTCTATGAGCGCGTGCTGAACGGCCTTTCGGCCCGTCACTTCGCGCCCGGGCCGCGCCTGAAACTCTCGAAGGGCCAGAAGCTTGCCGCGGCGCTCACCGCGTTGTGGAACCCCACGGCCCTCAGGCCTGCCGATGGCTGATGCAGGGGCTGAGAGGCCCGGGAAAGGCGGCGTCCACATCGTCGGCGCGGGGCTCGCCGGGCTCTCGGCAGCCCTGGTCGCGGCCGAGGCGGGGCGCCCGGTCACGATCTGGGAGGCAGCGGGACATGCCGGCGGGCGCTGCCGCAGCTTCCACGACACCCGGCTGGACCGGATGATCGATAACGGCAGCCACCTGATCCTGACCGGAAACGATGCGGTCGCCCGGTATCTGGCCCGTGCCGATGCGCCGGACGCACTCACCCCCGGCGAGGCGGCATTCCCGATGGTCGACCTCGATAGCGGCGCGCGCTTCACCCTCCGCCTGAGCAACGGCCCGATCCCCTGGTGGATATTCGACGCCAACTCGCGGGTGCCGGACACGCGCGCGCTGAACTATCTTGGCGGATGGCGACTGGCCCTCGCCGGCCCCGCGACGACGGTTGCGGAAGCGGTGCCCGATCGCGGCCCGCTCTGGCGCGCGTTCTGGGAGCCGCTGACGCTCGCCGTGCTGAACACCACGCCGGAGAAGGGGCAGGCACGGCTGCTGTGGCGCGTGCTTCGGGCGACATTCCTGAAGGGCGCAGGCCCTTCCCGCCCGATGTTTGCGCCTCAGGGTCTGGGCCACGCGCTCGTCCGCCCCGCCCTCGACCGGCTCGAGGCGCTTGGCGCGAGAATTCACTTCAACACCGTGCTGCGTGCGATCGAACGGGTCGGCGGCAACGCGCAGGCGCTGGAGACATCGGCGGGCCGAGTGCCGGTCGGACCTCACGAGACGGTGATCCTGGCCCTGCCGCCCTCGCGTCTCGTGAACGTGCTGCCGGGGCTCTCACCGCCGCGCGACGACGGTGCCATCCTCAATGCGCATTTCGTGGTGAACGCACCGGAGCGCCTAGCCCAATGCCCGCCGCTCACCGGGGTTCTTGGAAGCCTCGCACAGTGGATTTTCATTCGGGGCGATGTGGTTAGCGTTACCGTAAGTGCTGCCGATGCTCTTGGCATCATGGCCACACCGCGCGACGAACTTGTGAGCAAACTCTGGGCAGAAACGCGTGCAGCGCTTGCTTTGGGCGAAACAAACCACACCTGCGCTCGGATAATCGTTGAAAAGCGCGCAACCTTTGACCAGTCGCCGGAGGGTGTGGCAAAGCGGCTGAGATCGAGCACTCCGCTCCGGAATGTTTTCCTGGCGGGCGATTCAACCGACACGGGTCTCCCCGCAACGATCGAGGGGGCGGTGCTGTCGGGAGAGACTGCGGCGAAGCATGCTCTGGGCCATGTCCCGGGGACGTCGACCGCGGCAATGGGCAGAGAGTAGGCGGACGGGCATGAAGAGAACGTTCGGGAGCGCAGAGGGCCTTGAGAGCGCCATACCCATGCGCGGCTCCCCCTTCGAACATCGCTTTCCCGACGCAGACGCCGAGGTGGCCCACGACGGCGCGCCGGCGAACATGGACGATGAGCCCGAACTCGGCGGCCCCTCGCGCGACGACCGCCAGCAGGTGATCGACGACCAGGCCCAGCTTCTGTGGGACATGCAGAAGGAC
>JBCBHB010000005.1:0-16191 GCA_038526025.1 Pseudomonadota bacterium | reverse complement strand
CGCCGATGCGGGCATCGACGCCGTGATCTCCACGGGCGGCAACGCGGTGCCCGGCCG
The DNA here is from genome assembly GCA_038526025.1 of Pseudomonadota bacterium. Lineage (GTDB taxonomy): Bacteria > Pseudomonadota > Alphaproteobacteria > Rhodobacterales > Rhodobacteraceae > Thermohalobaculum. The sequence continues at coordinate 16,134 of JBCBHB010000005.1, read as the reverse complement.
CCTCGATCCGCGCGGCCAGCGTGTCGCCCGAACGGTCGTCCTCGGGTGTCCGCGTGTCCGACACCGTGAGCACGGCGATGTTGAGCGCGATGAACTCGCGGCTTTCGTCGATACGCGACATGGTCTTCTCCCTCGTCCCGCCCAGTCGTTCCGCTCAGTTTCCCGCCCAGTCTCCCGAACCGTCGCGGCCGGCGTTCCCGGAGGGCGTAAGGATGGCGGGTGGGCGGAGCAAGGGGCGCGGCAAAGCCGCGTGCCGCGCGAACGGGCGCCCTCCATCCACGCCCCACCCCGACCGATCAGAGATCCAGCCGCGCTGCGATCTCCAGAAGATCCGCCCAGGCCTCCCGCTTCTTCGCCGGCATGCGCAGCAGATAGGCCGGGTGAAAGCTCGCGATCATCTCCACCCCCGTCGGCGCATGGCGGCGCCACTGCCCCCGCGCCCGCGTGATCCCGCCCGTCTGCCCCGTCAGCGCGCGCAGCGGCGTGTTGCCGAGCAGGAGCAGCACCTCCGGTGCCGCCAGCGCGATATGGCGCTCGATGAAGGGCAGGAAGGCCGCCGCCTCCGCTTCCGTGGGCGTGCGGTTCCCTGGCGGCCGCCAGGGCAGGATATTGGCGATATAGGCCGCCCGGGCCGGGTCGTCCGCCTGCCGGTCGAGCCCGATGGCCGCCAGCATCCGGTCGAGCAGCTGCCCCGCCCGGCCCACGAAAGGCCGTCCCTGCCGGTCCTCCTCCTGCCCCGGCGCCTCGCCCACGATCATCAGCCGCGCCCCGGGCCGGCCATCGGCGAACACGAACCGCGTGGCCCCCGCCTTCAGCGCCAGGGCCTCGGGCGCATCATAGGCCTCAGCCGCGGCGGCAAGGGCCGCGAGATCGCCGGCCGCCCCCGCCATCCGGCCCGCATCGCTCGGGATCGCAGCGTGGCCCGCAGCGTGGCCCGCAGCGTGAGCCGATGCCCCCCCGGCGGCACCGCCCGCCGCTACGGGCGCGTCAGCGCCCGCCTTGAAGCCCTGGGAGCCCTGGGAGCCCTGGGTCTGGGTGCCCATGTGGGCGTCTGCGCCTGCGGAGGGGCGCTGCGCGGGTGATGCGGCGGGTTGCTCCCGGGCGGCGCGCTCTGCCGCGAAGGCCGCGAATCGGTCCACCGGCGCCTCGCCGATGGCCTCGTCGGCCCCGCCCTCTTGCTGAAAGGCCAGCGCTGCTGCCAGAAGGGCGCGGTCTGAGGGGATATCCGGGTTCGACGTCATGGGTCGCGACACTTCGGTTGGTTGGCAGCGCGGCATTGCACCGCCATGTTGCGCATGAACGGGCGCATCGGCCAGTGGTCATCATCCGATTGCCAAGGACAAACCTGACCTATACGTAAGCTGCGAGAGCGGAAGGAGCGAGCATGAGCGAGATCGAGAGAGACGCCGTCGAGTACGACGTGGTGATCGTTGGGGCGGGGCCCGCCGGCCTCTCGGCCGCCATCCGTCTGAAGCAGCTCGACGCGGATCTCGAGGTCGTGGTGCTCGAGAAGGGCTCCGAGGTGGGCGCCCATATCCTCTCCGGCGCGGTGCTCGACACCTCGGGCCTCGATGCGCTCATCCCGGACTGGGCGGAGAAGGGCGCGCCGCTCCACACGCCTGTGACCGAGGACCGCTTCTACGTCCTCGGCCCGGCCGGCCAGGCTCGCATTCCCACCGCGCTCATGCCGCCGCTCATGTCGAACCATGGCACCTATATCGTCAGCATGGGCAATGTCTGCCGCTGGCTCGCCGAGCAGGCCGAGGCGCTCGGCGTCGAGATCTTCCCCGGCATGGCCGCCAGCCAGACCATCGTCGAGGACGGGGTGCTCAAAGGCGTCATCGCCGGCGAGTTCGGCTTCGACAAGGACGGCAAGCCCGGCCCGAACTACGAGCCCGGCATGGAACTCCGCGGCAAATACGTGATGATCGCCGAGGGCGTACGCGGCAGCCTCGCCAAGCAGCTCATCGCCGAGTTCAAGCTCGACGAGGGCAAGGAACCCCAAAAGTTCGGCCTCGGCATGAAGGAGCTCTGGGAGATCGACCCGGCCAAGCACAAGCCGGGCCAGGTCACCCACACCATGGGCTGGCCCCTGGGCGGCAATGCCGGCGGCGGCTCCTTCATGTATCACCTTGAAAACAATCAGGTCTATGTGGGTTTCGTCGTCCACCTGAACTACGAGAACCCGCATGTGTTCCCCTACATGGAGTTCCAGCGCTTCAAGCATCACCCGCTGATCGCGGAGGTGCTGGAAGGCGGCAAGCGCGTCTCCTACGGCGCGCGGGCGATCGTCGAAGGCGGCTGGCAGGCCATGCCGGAGGTGGCCTTCCCCGGCGGCGCGCTCCTCGGCTGCTCGGCAGGCATGGTCAACGTCCCCCGCATCAAGGGCAACCATAACGCCATGCTCTCGGGCATCGCGGCGGCGGAGGCGGCGCAGGCGGCCATCGCCGCGGGCCGCGCGTCTGATACGCTCGAGGCCTATCGCGAGAGCGTCGCGACCGGCCCCATCGCCAAGGACCTCAAGCCCGTGCGGAACGTGAAGCCGCTCTGGTCGTCCTACGGCCTCTGGGCCTCGCTCGGCCTCGGCGGGCTCGACATGTGGCTGGCCAACCTCACCGGCCGGAACCTCTTCGGCACCATGGGCCACGGCAAGTCCGACGCGGAGGCGACGCGGCGCGCCAAGAACTACGAGCCCATCGACTACCCGAAGCCCGACGGAGTGCTGAGCTTCGACCGGCTGACCAACGTGGCCTACAGCTTCACCAACCACGACCACGACCAGCCGGCGCATCTCAAGCTCGTCGACCCCACGACACCCATCGAGGTCAACCTGCCGAAATACGCGGAGCCCGCGCAGCGCTACTGCCCGGCGGGGGTCTATGAGGTGGTGGAGGAAGCCAACGGGCCCGAGTTCCGGATCAACTTCCAGAACTGCGTCCACTGCAAGACCTGCGACATCAAGGACCCGAGCCAGAACATCGTCTGGACCGTCCCCCAGGGCGGCGACGGCCCGAACTACCCGAACATGTGACCTGCGGACGCTCTCCGCAGACCTACCACCACGATCAGCCCGGCGAGCAAGAGCGGCCCTGCCGCCGGGATCGGGACGGTCGGTGTGAACTCGTACTCGACTGTCACTTCACGAAAGTAGGTAACTGGAGTGCCGAGGGACCACGTGCCGGTACCAGCCAGCGGGTTCACGTTAAAGCGGAAGCGCTGCTCAAGACTGAGTGGCCCGTTTCCGGTAAAGAGCGCGAGAGCGGCGCCGTCTGTGATCGTGAGGGCATTCTGCGTCGGAGGGACGCCTTGATCGAACTCCGTTAGCGCAAAGCCAAAGTCACCGGATGCGCCCCTCGTGATGACCTCAGATTGAGGTGCAAAGAGCTCGGTGCCAGACAAGCTGAGTACGTTGTCGATCGATAACTCAGCTTGGTTGAACTCGTTTCCAGCAACGCCACTCACGCCCTGGCTCGCGCCGTAGGCCGACGTTGTTGTCAGGGTCACGGCGTTCAGGATCCCAAATGCAGGATCAAAACCGTCTATGGTAAAGACGCTGATCGGGGACAGCGCTCCATCGTCGATCAGAAAGCCTGTCCCCGCCGGCTGAGTAAACTGAGCGAGGGGGCCCTGAACAATCGTGTCGGCCTTTGCGGGCAGAGCGGTGAGAACGATGAGAAAAGAAAGCGAGAAAAGCACGTGCTTCATCGGCGGTAGCCTCGCAGTTTCTTCTTGCATGACCTTAGGTAAGCTGTCGGTAGCGGGCTTGTCAAATATCTGGCAATAAACAGATTTCTAGATCTCAGTGTTTCTGGAGTTAATCAAATGAGCGATCCTGCCCAGCATGGGCCCGACCTTGAGGCACTGGAGGAGGCCTATGAGCGGGGTCTCGCCGCTGAGCGGGCAGGGGATGCGGCCGCGGCTGCGGCGGCCTGGCGGGACTGTCTTGCGATCGATCCGGCGGACCGCGGCGGGGCGGCGGTGCGGCTGGCCGCCCTCGGGCAGGGCCCGTCGCCCGCGCGTGCCTCGCCGGCCTATGTGGCCACGCTCTTCGACCAGCATGCGGAAAGCTTCGAGGCGACGCTGGTTCTCTCCCTCGGCTACTCGATCCCGGAACAGACCGCCGAGACGCTGGCCCGGCTCGGCCTCGGCCCCTTCGCGCGCGGGCTCGATCTCGGCTGTGGCACCGGGCTCGCGGGCGAGGCCCTGGAGGACGTGGTCGAGACCATGGACGGCGTCGATCTCTCGGAGGGGATGCTGGAGATCGCCTCGGAGAAGGAGGTCTACGAGACCCTCTATGCCGGCGATGCGGTCGCGTTCCTGGAGGGAGCCGCCGCCGCGGGCTACGATCTCGTGGTGGCGACGGATGTGCTGCCCTATCTCGGCGCGGTCGATGCGCTCTTCGACGGTTTCGCGCGGGTTGTGGCCCCCCATGGCGTGGTAACATTCTCAACGGAAACGCTGCCGGCCGAGGCCTTCCTGGGCACAGCGGGCTGGCGTGTCGGGCCCCGGCAGCGCTACGCTCACGACCCGGCCATGCTGGAGCGCGCGCTCGCCGATCGCGGCTTCACCCTGCGCGCGGCCGATCCCGTAACCGTGCGCTACGAGACCGGCGCGCCGGTGGCAGGCCATCTCATCGTTGCGCGGCGGGACACCTAGCCGCCCATTGGTGGCGATCCGGCATCGATGGCGCTCGCCGCGTCGCAGCATCGCCTGCCGGCGCTATGCTTCGCGGCTGAGAGGCGCGGTGGAGCGCCGGTCGGAGGGGCAGGATGGCGCCGCGCAAGCTCGAAAACCACCCGCGGCGCTACGAGCTGACGAAGGAGCTCCATGCCCGCCCCTTCATGCCCATCGCCGTCCCGGGCCGGGCGCTCATGGTCGCCTTCAAGGAGGAGCGGAACGCGCAGGAGCGGGATCCTGCTGCCGATCGTGAGCATCTCCTCAACTTCATCGAACGCCATGGCGGCCCGCACCCGCCGCCCGGCGCCAGCCACCATATCGGGGACTTCGACCGGTTCATCCTAAAATGGGAGCGGCACACGGAGTTCGTGAGCTACCTGCTGGTGGAGGAGGGGGCCGGGGAGGACTTCTTCGACGGCAGCCTGTCGGAGCATCTGCCGGCGGACTGGCTGGCCGAGGCGCCCGGTAAGGTCGTCGCCGCTGTCGAGATCGAGATCATCCAGGCCGAGGATGCGGCCGCTGCCGAGGCGATGATCAAGCAGGGCGCCCTCGCGCGCGAATTCAGTCGCGAGAGCCTCGTGATGTCCAAGGTGATCGACGAGGCGGCGCTCGCGATCGGGGACTTCCGGATCCATGAAGCGGATTTCAGCCGGTTCGCGCTCGTGGTGCATCAGGGCGTTGGCGCCCGCCGCATCGGCCGGGCGGTGCAGCGGCTCGTCGAGATCGAGAACTACCGGGTGCTGGCCATGCTGGCGCTGCCCATCGCGCGCAGTCTCTCCGGCCGGCTCAACCAGATCGACCGGGAGCTGACCGCGCTCCTCGCCCGCGTCGCGGACCGGGAGGACCCGGTGACCGAGCAGGCGATCCTCGACGAGCTCACCGCGCTTTCCGCGGAGATTGAGGCGCTCTCGGCCTCCACCGCTTTCCGCTTCGGCGCCGCGCGGGCCTACGAGGCCATCGTGCATGAGCGCATCCAGATGATGCGGGAGGAGCGGATGGTGGGCCGCCAGCTCTTCTCGGAGTTCATGTTCCGCCGGTTCGATCCCGCCATGCGCACGGTGAAGGCGGCGGAAGCGCGGCTCGAGGGGCTGGCCACGCGCGCGAGCCGCACGGCGGATCTGTTGCGGACGCGGGTGGACGTGGCGCTCCAGGCCCAGAACCAGGATCTACTGACCTCGATGGACCGGCGCGCGGCGCTTCAGCTCCGGCTGCAGGAGACGGTCGAGGGTCTCTCGGTGGTCGCGATCAGCTATTACGCCGTCAGCCTCGCGGCCTATGCCCTGGCGCCCGTGGCGGAGATGATCGATCTGGAGAAGGACTTGGTGGTGGCCCTGGCCGTTCCACCCATCGCGCTCGGGGTCTGGTCCTTCGTGCGCCGGATCCGCCAGCGCGTCTCCCGCGACACCCAATGAAAAAAGGGGCCTCGCGGCCCCTTCAATCCTCAGCGATGGTAAGCCGTTCAGGCCTTTGCGCGACGCACCAGGACCAGGCCACCAAGGCCGGCCAGCATCAGGAGCGCTGCAGGCGGCAGCGGAACAGCCGAGGTTTCGCCAGTGATATCGAGGTTCGTCACCAGGGTCGTCGAGCCGGTGCCGGTCACGAAGAACCGCAGCACATCGCCTGCCATCAGCAGAAGGCGAGGGATGTTCACAGTCCCCGTCGACGGCAAGAAGATCGGCGTGCCGTTCGCGATGTTGGTGTCGTTGATCGTGAACGACAGCGTCAGAGCGTCCGCGTTGTCGTTCGCGGTCACGGCGGCTTCAAAGTCGATGAGCAGGTCGGTTGTCGCGGTCAGCGTGCCGATGATCGGGGTCCCCACGTCCCCAAAGTCGTCATCAGGCTGCGTCGACGTCAGCTCGCCCGTGCCCGTGCCGAACACCTGCGGGAAGGCGATCGTGCTGCCGGTCCCGTTGAAGAAACCGGACAGCGTCACGGCAGAGGCCGTCGTCGCAGACACGGTCATAGCAGCCGCAAGAAGAGCGGCAGACAAAATCTTGTACATTTCGGTTCCCCACGCTGAGTAGCCCGATTAACCCCGCCGCTTCACGGTATGGCAAGCCAAATCCCTGAAGGGCGGCCGAGAATGCCGTCGTGGTGCAATTGCGAGAACATCGCTGTTCCCATTTGGCACATTGCGTTTCGATGACGGTCTGAATGGTGTCGAGAATGTGGACCTCTTGAGGAGAGGGTAAGGCCACCCATCGCCCAACACCGAAGCCTCGTCAGAGGAGCGAATCAAGGAAGAGGGTCGCCGCGTAACCCATTCCACCATAGCGTGTCTCCCGGAACAGCAGCAGGCAGCGCGCGCTGTCCGAGATGTCCAGCCGGCGGATCTGCGCGGCCATGTGGAGCGCCAGGCCCGCCGCGCCGGCATAGCCCAGCACCCCGCCATCCGCGGCCCACACCGCCGCGGCTGCGAGCACACCCGTCGCCAGCGTGAAGCCCCAGAGCCACTCTGCCGTCCGCTCGCCGAAGAGCCGCGCGGTGGACTTCACGCCGATCAGCGCGTCGTCCTCCCGGTCCTGATGCGCATAGATCGTGTCGTAATGCAGCGTCCAGGCGATGCCGGCGGCATAGAGCAGCAGCGGCGCCAGCGCGAGGCTGCCCGTATGCGCCGCCCACAGGAGCAGGGCGCCCCAGTTGAACGCGATGCCCAGGAACACCTGTGGCCACCAGGTGAAGCGCTTGGCGAAGGGGTACACGGCCACGGGCAGGAGCGAGAGCACGCCGAGCCAGATCGCGGTGCTGTTGAAGGTGAGCAGGATCAGGAAAGCCGTCAGCGCCTGCGCGACCAGCCAGATGAGCGCGCCGCGCGGTGTCACCTCCCCCGCCGGCAGCGGCCTGTTCGCCGTCCGCGCCACCCCGGCATCGATCTTGCGGTCCTGCAGGTCGTTCCAGGTGCAGCCGGCGCCCCGCATCAGGAACGCGCCGATGCCCGAGCCGATGATCAGCCAGAGATCGAGAAGCTTCCAACCCGTTGCGCCCGCCGCCAGGAAGATCGCCCAGAGGCAGGGCAGCCAGAGCAGCCAGGTGCCGATGGGCCGGTCCGCCCGGCTGAGGCGCAGATAGGGCTGCGCATCATAGGGCGCATAGGTGTCGACCCAGCTGCCGTCCACCGCATCGGCAATCCGCGCCTTCCGGTCGTTCCGGCTCCGGCGCACGCTCTTGCGCCCCGCAGAAGGGGGCGCCTCGCCGGTTGCGGCAGCCGCGTCGTCGGCCGGCGCGGCCCCCCCCTCGGGCGCGGCGGTTTCGGGCTGGTTCTGTGGCGTCGTCTCGGTCATGGAGGGTGCATGCCACAGGCCACGCCAAAAATCAGGCTCCATCTCGACGCGCCGCTTGCTGCCGGTGCGGCGGTGTCGCTCGAGCGGGACCAGGCCAACTATCTCGGCGCCGTCATGCGCCTCTCCGCGGGCGCGCAGATCCTCGTCTTCAACGGGCGGGACGGGGAGTGGCTGGCCGAGGCCACGGCCCTCACCAAGCGCACGGGCACGCTCAGCATGCTCGAGCAAACCCGCCCGCCGGCGCCACCGCCCGATCTCTGGCTGCTCTTCGCCCCGGTGAAGAAGGCGCGGACGGATTTCATCGTGGAGAAGGCCTGTGAGCTCGGCTGCCGGTGCGTCCTCCCCGTCCTCACCGCCTACACGAATGCCGAGCGGGTGCGGACCGACCGTCTCCGCGCCCATATGGTCGAGGCGGCGGAGCAATGCGGCCTCGTCTGGGTGCCCGAGGTGGCCGAGCCGGAGCGCCTCGGCACCGTGCTCGCCACCTGGCCGGCGGAGCGCCGCCTTCTCTTCTGCAACGAGCGGGGCGGGGCGCCCGCGGCCGCGGCGCTTTCAGCTGCCGAACCCGGGCCCTGGGCCATCGTCATCGGCCCCGAAGGCGGGTTCTCGGAGGAGGAGGCCGAGCGCCTCTCGCGCCTTCCCGGCGCGCTCCCTGTCAGTCTCGGCCCCCGCATCCTCCGGGCCGATACCGCGGCGGTTGCCGCCATCGCCCTATGGCAGGCCGCGCTGGGAGATTGGTAGCCCGCACAGGGACGCTCGTTCAGGGACGCTCGTTTCAGGCCTGCGCGTTCAGGGCCGCGCGATGAAGCGGATGATCGCGAAAGAAAGCAGCCCGAACACCGCCCCCAGCCCCGCCGCCGTGGGCACCGGCGCGCCGCCAAGCGCCGCCAGCGCTGCCGAGGCCACCGAACACGCCACCACGCCTACCCCCAGCCACACGAACAGGCCGCGCTGGCGCAGCAGGCCGATGAGGACAACGCCCGGGATCAGCGCCGCCGGCGTCAGGCTCGCGGCGTACACGCCGAACACCGCCACCGCGTTTTCCGCCACCGCGAACACCCCGATGCGCGTCGCCTCGGTGAAGCCGCCGATGATAAAGGCGATCCCCCCGGCCAGGACCGTGAGCAGCACGGGTGCCACCGCCACGCCGATCGCCACGCGCAGCCAGGGCCAGCGGTCCGCGCGCCCGGCTGCCGTCTTCTCCGCCGTGCTCTCCATCCGATCCGCCATACCTTCATGTTACCGACGCCGCCCGCGCACACAAATGCGGGCATCGCATGCTCCGTTGCGGGACTTCCGAGACGCAACCGTATCGATGGCGCGACCCGCCGTCGCCGTTGGCATTGGCCATGCCCCGGCGTACATAGTCCGCAACCGAACGTAGGAGGAAGTCCAGATGAACGAACAAGCGCCACTCCGCCCGGCAACCGCCGTGTCGTCCGAGAAGCCGCGGTTCCAGTGGGACGATCCCTTCGTCATCGAGGATCAGCTCGCCGAGGATGAGCGCATGGTGCGCGACACCGCGGCCGCCTACGCCGCCGAGAAGCTCGCCCCCCGTGCCATCGATGCCTTCGCCAGCGAGCGTGTCGAACCCGAGATCTTCCGCGAGATGGGCGAGCTCGGCCTCCTCGGCGTCACCGTGCCCGAGGAGTACGGCGGCGTCGGCGCCGGCTACGTCTCCTACGGCCTCGTCGCTCGCGAGATCGAGCGCATCGACAGCGGCTATCGCTCCATGCTCTCCGTCCAGTCCTCGCTCGTGATGTACCCCATCCACGCCTACGGGACCGAGGAGCAGCGCCAGAAATACCTGCCCAAGCTCGCCACCGGCGAATGGATCGGCTGCTTCGGCCTCACCGAGCCCGATGCGGGCTCCGATCCCGCCGGCATGAAAACCCGCGCGGTGAAGACTGATGGAGGCTATCGCATCTCCGGCGCCAAGATGTGGATCTCCAACAGCCCCATCGCCGATGTCTTCGTCGTCTGGGCCAAGTCCGAGGCGCATGGCGACGCCATCAAGGGCTTCGTGCTCGAGAAGGGCATGAAGGGCCTCTCCGCGCCGAAGATTGAGGGCAAGCTCTCGCTCCGCGCCTCCGTCACTGGCGAGATCGTGATGGAAGGCGTCGAGGTGGGCGAGGATGCGCTCCTGCCCAATGTCGAAGGCCTCAAGGGGCCCTTCGGCTGCCTCAACCGCGCCCGCTACGGCATCGCCTGGGGCACCATGGGCGCCGCCGAGTTCTGCTGGCACGCCGCCCGCCAGTACGGGCTCGACCGCACGCAGTTCGGCAAGCCCATCGCGCAGACGCAGCTCTTCCAGAAGAAGCTAGCCGACATGCAGACCGAGATCGCCCTCGGCCTCCAGGGCGCGCTCCGCGTCGGCCGGCTGATGGACGAGGGCCGCATGGCGCCCGAGATGATCTCCATCGTGAAGCGCAACAACTGCGGCAAGGCGCTCGACGTGGCCCGCATGGCGCGGGACATGCACGGCGGCAACGGCATCGCGGGCGAGTACCAGGTGATGCGCCACATGGTGAACCTCGAGACCGTGAACACCTACGAGGGCACCCACGACATCCACGCCCTCATCCTGGGCCGCGCCCAGACCGGCCTTCAGGCGTTCTTCTGACGCTGGGCGGGTGGCCATGACCGGCGCGGTCATCGGCAGCGTTACCCTGGTGTTCGAGGACCCGGAGCTCCTCGAACACGTGAACGATCCGACGGAGCGGGACATCTCCGCCGCCGCGCGGGCAGGGGATACGCTGTTCCTCAGCTGCGACGAGACGGCGGGCGTGGAGCGCCTCCGGCCCGTCGGCGAAGGCCGCTGGGGCGCGCACACTCACATCAATCTCGGCGCGTTCTTCGACCTGCCGGAGGGTCCCGGCGGGGAGATGGATGTCGAGGGGCTCGAGGTGGCCGAAGGGCCGGGCGGCGCCTGGCTCTGGGTTGTCGGCAGCCATGCCCTCAAGCGCCGCAAGCCCAAGCGCGATGAGAACGACGCGGCCGAGGCGCTGCGGCGCATGGGCAAGCTGAAGCGCGACGCCAACCGATACTTCCTCGGCCGCCTGCCGCTGGTGCGGGATGCCGATGGCGGCCTCAGTCCCATGGCGGAGGATGGCGCCCGCCGCGCCGCCTGCCTCCCGCTCGACGAGGACGAGAGCATGCTCGTGGAGATGCTGGCGGGCGACCCGCTGCTCGCGCCTTTCATGGAGCTTCCCGCCAAGGAGAACGGCTTCGACATCGAGGGGCTGGCGGCCACCGAGAGCCGCGTCTGGCTCGGCCTCCGCGGGCCCGTCATCCTCGGCCATGCCATCGTGATCGAACTGGCCCTCGAGCCCGGGGATGACGGCTTCCTCCGCTTCGCGGAGGTTGCGGACGGGCAGGGCTACGCCAAGCACCTTCTGCCGGCACATGGCCTCGGCCTGCGGGACCTGCGGCGGCTGGGGGACGACATCCTCTGCCTCACGGGCCCAACGCTCGACGCCGCGGGCCCGGCCCATGTCATGCGCTGGCGCGGCGCGCTCGCCAATGGCGGCTCCGGCGTCGTGGCCGAGGATGCGCTCAACCACCTCATCGACCTGCCCATGCTCGCGGATGGCGACAAGGCCGAGGGCCTGGCGCGCTGGCCCGAAGCCGGCGCCGATACATGGATCGTCGTCCATGACGACCCGGCACCGGCACGGCTCAACCGCGAGGCGCGCAGCCTCATCGCGGATATCCTGCGCCTGCCCGGAACGGAGACCCCCGGCTGAAGGGCCGCGACCCTGCCACCGCCAGCTTGGCGACACGGTAAGGTTTGGGGCGCTTCATGAACACACGGCCTTGCAACGCGGCGCGCGAGTGTGAGAAGCGCATCTAAGGCAATCGGGGGCTGCCAAACATGGACCACACGGGCGGCGTTGATCATTCGCCGGCGGTGGAGGAGGCTGCGGCACCGCTCGCAGCCATCGAGGTGCGCACGCCCATCAGCATCGTGGTGCCTACCTTCCGCGAGGTTGAGAATGCCCCCCTGCTGCTCGATCTTCTCGATGCCTTCCGTTGCGCGCAGGACCTCGAGCTCGAGGTGCTGTTCGTCGACGACGACAGCCAGGACGGGATCGTCGAGGCCGTCGCCGCCCGGGGGCACGACTGGGCGCGCGTCATCGTCCGCACCGAGAACCGTGGCCTCAGCCCCGCCGTGATCGATGGCATGATCGCGGCGAAGCATCCGGTTGTCGTGGTGATGGACTGCGACATGAGCCACCCACCGGAGGCCATTCCCCCGATGATGCTCGCGCTGTCGTCCGGTCAGCAGATGGTCATTGGCTCCCGCTACGTGCCTGGCGGGTCCACGGATGACGATTGGGGCCTCTTCCGTTACCTCAACAGCCTGGTGGCGACGCTGCTCGCGCGGCCGCTCACCTCGGTGAAGGATCCTATGTCGGGCTTCTTCGCGTTGCGCCGGGCGGACTTCGAGCGCGCGGATGAACTGAACCCGGTGGGCTACAAGATCGGGCTCGAACTGATCGTCAAATGCCGCTTCGAAAACGTCGGCGAGGTGCCCATTCACTTCACCGATCGTGTGCATGGCGAGAGCAAGCTGACGCTCAAGGAGCAGCTGAAATACATCCAGCACCTGCGGCGGCTCTACATCTATCGCTTTGGTACGGCGATGGATTTTCTGCAATTTTTGGTTGTAGGCGCGTCCGGGACAGTGGTGAACCTCGTCGTTCTGTCGCTCCTGCAGGTGTCTGGTGCGGCTGAGCAGGTCGCGCTCGCGGGTGGCATTGCCGTGAGCCTCGTGACGAACTTCATGCTGAACCGTCGCTTCACCTTCTCCTACGCGCGGGACCGGAACCCCTGGAAACAGTTCACAGGTTTCGTCACGGCCTCGGCTGTGGGGATGGTGGTGAACTTCAGCGTGGCGGCCTGGTTGAGCGCCACGCTGCTCGCCGGTCAGCCCTTCGGCCTGCAGCTCTCGGCGGTCTGCGGCATCGCGGCTGGCATGCTCTTCAACTTCATCGGCAACCGCTACATCGTGTTCCGCAAGCGCTACATAAAGCGCTGACCTGGAACGCTATTCGACGCGCGACCAATCCTGCCCCCGGCAGATGAGCCCGCCCAGAACGCAGCCTGAGAGCTCGAGGACATCCGCGCTCTTGAGGGCCATCTTGCCGGAATAGGTCTCGTCGTCATCCGGTGCCCAGACCTTGCCGCCATCCCAGGCGTTCTCGCCGTCCGGCGCCATGTCCCACAGGATGCGACGGCCCACATTGCCCTCATCCGCGCCGCCGAACGCGCCGGCAATCGTGCCGCAGAGCGTGCCGTTACCACCCTCGCATGGCGCCACCGTCACGTGCAGGTAGCGGCCGTCGTCCTTCTCCGCGGTCTTCCATGTGCCGAGCGCGCCATCGGCGTGGGCCAGCGAGGGCAACGCGAGAAAAAGGGCCAGGGGCAGTGTCGCGTGCAAGCGTGTGCGCAACTGCGTATGCAACGTGCGGTTGTTCATCTTATCCTCTCCCTTTGTTTTCTTCAGCGGGACGATATGTTTACGCGCAAGTCAACGAGAACATGCTGTTTCTCTTTTGTACGCAAGCCTTTACCCACCGTGAGTGTCTCCTGACAGTAGCAGCATCGACAGGCCTGCACATCGCGTGTTCAATGGCGATCATGCAAGGATCGCCCGCCTCGAGCGCTGGTGGTGCCGGCTCTGGTGCCATCCGCGGTATCCGTTTTGCGCTGTTGGCAGGTGCCGTGTTCGCGGTTCAGGACGGCGTGTCCCGACACCTGGCGGAGAGCTACCCGGTCCCGTTCTTCGTGATGGTGCGGTACTGGTTCTTCATGGTGTTCGTGCTGGTTCTCGCCGGGCGGGCGCCGGGCGGCATCCGCGGCGCCGCGCAAAGCCGGATGCCGGTGCTCAACGCCGTGCGGGGCGTGCTGCTGGTGGTGCAGATCCTCGTGATCGTCTCGAGTTTCGACCTCATCGGGCTCAGCACCACCCACGCAATCTTCTCCCTGCATCCGCTGTTGGCGACGCTCCTCGCGGTGCCGGTGCTGGGCGAAGCGGTGGGTTGGCGGCGGCTGGCCGCTGTGGGCGCGGGGTTTCTGGGCGTGCTGGTGATCCTGCGGCCGGGCCTCGGGATCTTCCAGCCGGAGGTGCTGATCGCCCTTCTCTCAGCCGGTCTCTTCGCGACCTACACGGTGCTCACACGGCTCACGAGCCGGGCGGACGGCTCCGCCAGCCCGGCCTTCTTCTACACCGGCGTTGCCGGTGCGGCGGCGGCAACGGTCGCGGGCGCGGGCTACTGGACCCCGATGGCGCCGGTGGACTACGGCTGGCTGCTGGTGCTGTCGATCTCGGGGCTTGCCGGACACTACTTCCTAATCCGCGCGCTCGACGCGACCGAGGCAGTGCGCGTGCAACCCTTCGTCTACCTGCAGATGATCCTCGGCACGATCGTCGGCTGGGCGATCTTCGGCGAGCGGATGGACGGGTTCACCCTGCTCGGCATGGGCATCATCATAGCGGCCGGGCTCTACGCCATCCGCCGCGAGGCGAGCCTCGCGCGCGGAGGGGCTTAGGGACCGCTGGGCTTTCCCAGCTCCTCCGCCGCAAGCGTAAGCTGCGGGGCGAAGAGCTCGATCCCCTTCTCCCGCAGGGCCTTCTGCAGGACCACATAGGCCTTGCGGCGAATGATGAACTGGGTGCCGGGGCGCGCGGTGAACTTGCAGCCGATCACGAAGCTGCGCCCCTCGATCCCGATGGCCCCCTGGCTCTTGAGCGGCGCCAGCAGCTTGCCTTCCAGCTCCGGGTCCTGCGCCATCTCCGCGCCGGCCTTTTTGACCAGCTTGCGGACCATCTCCACATCCGTGTCTTCGGGCACCTGGAAGCGGAACTTCATCACCACGTAGTCCCGGCTGTGGTTCTGAATGGTGCCCATCGAGGAGAAGGGGATCGTGTAGATCGGCCCGTTGTGGTGGCGAAGCGTTACGGAGCGGAGCGAGATCCGCTCGACCGTGCCCTTGCCCTCACTGGACACCACGTATTCGCCCACCCGGAAGGCATCCTCATAGAGGTAGAACGCGCCGCTGATCACATCCGCCACCAGCTTCTGCGCACCAAAGCCGACGGCGAGGCCAACGACACCGGCACTTGCGACCAGCGGGCCGATATTGATGCCGAGCGCGGCGAGGGCTGTGAGTGTGGTCGTCACGCCGATGGCGACGAGTGTGAACCCGCGCAGGATCGGCAGCACCGTCCCGATGCGTGAGCCTTCGCCGCCCATGCCGTCCCCACCATCGGCCTCCCCTTCCTCTTCCGCCTCCTCTGCATCGACGAGGAGCGACGTTACGGTGCGCCAGAGCGCGACGCCGATCACGACAACCGCACAGGCTTCCAGGACGGCGGCGATGAGCCTCGCGGCGCTTGACTCGTTGTTCTGTGCGAAGGGGTCGATGCCCCAGAAGCCGAGGATGAGGATCGCGGCGGCGATGATGGCGAGGCCCTCGACCATGACCGTCGCTCCCAGCGCCCAGGGCGATGCGTCGGCCGCGTCCAGAGACTGCCGCCAAACCGTCAGGCCCGCCACGATGAGCGAAACCACCACAGTCGTCAGGATCACAGGGCCTGCGCCGTTGCTCTCCTTCGCAGCCTCGCCAAGGAGGCCGAGCACCCCCACCGCCTTGATGATCGCGTCCAGGATCACGAGCGCGAGAAAGGCATAGGCCCAGTTGCGCGCCGCAAAGGCGATCCAGCCGGGCATCTTTGCATCGTCACGCGGTGCCATCAGCGCAGCGACATCTTCGCGGACGGAGAGGAAGAACCATCCGCCGCCGATGGTGACCGCGATGATGAGCAAGAGCTTCGCGAGATCGGCCTCCGGCGCCGTACCAAGCGACACGCCGAGCATCGCCCGCAGCACGTTCACGACGAAGAGGAGGACAACGAAGACCTGAGCGCTCTTCGCCGCGCGCGCCGCAGCCGCGTCGCCGAAGCCCATCAGGCGGCGCGCGGGCGCGGCCGGGGCCGCGAGGGCTTCGAGGAACGCGGCGATGCCACGGGTGAATACAATCGCTGCGAGGAGGGAGAGGCCAAGCTGCGCCGCCCCTTCATCGGGCGGTACGATCATTCGCCCGATCAACCGCGCGAGCACGGCGAAGAGCGCGATCATCAGAAGCCGCCCCGCCAGCCATCGCAGCCCAG
>JBCBHB010000004.1:5969-16324 GCA_038526025.1 Pseudomonadota bacterium | reverse complement strand
CCCGACGGCGGTATCCTGTCCGTCTCCGCTGTCTCGACGCCCGCGGGCGGCACGGCCATCCTCAACGAAAACGGCACCATTACCTACACGCCGAACCCCGAGACCACGGGGCAGGATACCTTTACCTACACCGTCGAGGAGCCCGATGAAGGGCTGACCGCCACGGCGACCGTGACGGTGACCATCAACGACGAGACGCCGGATCCTCCCCAGCCCCCGGAACCGCCCGAGCCGCCGGAGAACACGCCGCCCACGGCCAATCCGGACAGTGCGGAGACGGACGAGAACAACGCCGTCGTCATCAGCGTCCTCGCCAACGACACCGACGATGACGGGGACACGGTGACGCTCTCCGGCGTCGGCAACGCCAGCAATGGCAGCGTCCAGCAGAACGCCAACGGCACCGTCACCTACACGCCGGCGCAGGGCTTCGTGGGCAACGATGCGTTCACCTACACGATCTCGGACGGCAATGGCGGCACCGCCCAGGGCGCCGTCAGCGTCACCGTGAACGAGGCCGAAAACCCGCCCGTCGCGGTCAACGACAGCGCCGGCACCGCCGCCGAGACGCCCGTGACCATCGCCGTCCTCGCCAATGACAGCGATCCGGACGGCGACGAGATCAACCTCGACAGCGTCGGCTCCAGCCCCGATGGCGAGGTCACCGCCAACGACGACGGCACGATCACCTTCACCCCGAATGCCGAATTCGCGGGCGATGCCAGCTTCAGCTACACGATCCGCGACGAAACCGGCCTCACCGCCAGCGCCACCGTCACGGTCTCCGTCGCCGAAGGGGAAAACGAGGATCCCGTCGCCGGCGCCTTCGACGTCACCACGCCCGAGGACACGAGCATCACGCTCGACCTCGCCGCCGGCGCGTCGGACCCGGACAACGACCCGATCAGCGTCGGATCCGTCGGCTCCGCCGGCAACGGCACGGTGGTGATCGAGCCCAACGGCACCGTCACCTACACGCCAAACGACAACTTCTTCGGCGAGGACAGCTTCAGCTACACCGTCGTCGACCCCTTCGGCGGCAGCGGCGGCGGCACCGTGACCGTAACGGTGGAGCCGGAGAACGACGCACCCATCGCGGTCGACGATCCCACCGCCGTCAGCAAGGACGAGGTCCTCCTCCTCGGCGGCTTCATCGGCAACGACATCGAGCCCGATGGCGAGGACCTCACGGTCGTCGGTGCCAATGGCGCCCTCGGCGGTCTCGGCAGCTTCTTCGAGGTGGCCGGCGGCGGCCAGGCGGCCATCAACAGCGACGGCAGCTTCCTCTTCATCCTCGACGGCGATTTCGACGATCTGGGCTTCCAGGAAACCCGTACCGTCAGCTTCAGCTACACCATCGCGGATCCCTCGGGGCTGACCGACAGCGCCGAGGTACAGGTCACGGTGTTCGGCGAGGGCTTCGACGACGACTTCTTCATCGACCCCGACGACGGCCGCGACGACAACGACGGCATCGACGAGGAACTCCCCGGCGACGGCATCTTCCGCGACGGCGGCATCGGCGACGACCTCTTCGTCACCGGCGACGGCAACGACACGCTCCTCGGCAATGGCGGGCGCGACACGGTGAACGGCAATGGCGGAGACGACCTCATCGAAGGCGGCTCCGGCGATGACGATCTCGACGGCGGCGAGGGCAACGACACGGTCCTCGGCCAGGACGGGACCGACTTCATCGAGGGCGGGATCGGCAACGACAGCCTCGAAGGCGGCTTCGGCAACGACAAGCTCTTCGGCGGCGCGGACAACGACACGCTGAAGGGCGACCAGGGCAACGACGCGCTGATCGGCGGCACCGGCGACGACCTGATCGAGGGCGGCTCGGGCAACGACATCGCCTTCGGCAATGCCGGCAACGACGCCATCGACGGCGGCACCGGCAATGACGAGCTCAACGGCGGGACCGACAACGACACCCTGACGGGCGGCGAAGGCGCGGACGTCTTCATCTTCAACCCGGGCGACGGCGTCGACACGATCACCGATTTCGACCCGGGCACCGACACGCTCCGCCTCGAGAACTTCGGCCCCGGCGTGGATGCGGCCTTCGTGCTCGCCAACATCGCGCCGGACAGCAACGGCTTCGCGGTCTTCACCAGCGGCCAGGGCAACACCATCACCTTCGAGAACGTGACCCCCGCGCAGCTCGCCGCCGGCCTCTTCGACTTCGTCTAGAGGCCCGCGGCACGCCCCTGCCGTACCTGCGTCCGGTTGCGCGGCGAAACCGGCTTTCCCGCGCCGCCGGCCCCGCTATGCTGTCGCCACCGGGGAAAGGGACCAGGAAGAACCATGACGACGAGCGGAAGCCTCAGCGTGCGTGTCTGGCGCGGCAGCGGGCAATCGGGCGCCTACGAGACCTTCTCGGTGCCGCGTGAGGAGAGCCAGACGGTGCTCGACGTGGTGGCCCATATCCAGCAGCATCTCGATCCGACACTGGCCTATCGCTACGCCTGCCGTGTGGGCATGTGCGGCTCCTGCGCAATGACCGTGAACGGCGTGCCCCGCTGGACCTGCCGCACCCATGTCTCGAAAGTCGCGGGGCCGGACGGCGCGCTCGAGATCGGCCCCCTCCGCAACCTGCCCGTCATCCGCGACCTCGCGGCCGATATGGACCCGTTCTTCGACAAGTGGACCGCCGCCGAGGGCGCCTTCCACCCCAGCCGCGACCGGCATGACGAGGTCGAGCAGATCGATCCGGCCACAGCCCCCCGCCAGGCGGCGGATGCCGGCATCGAATGCATCAATTGCGGGGTTTGCTATGCCGCCTGCGACACGGTTGCGGCCAACCACGATTTCCTCGGCCCCGCCGCCCTCAACCGCGCCTGGACACTGGTAAACGACGCGAAGGACGGGGCACGCGACGCGGTGCTCGACGCCGTCTCGGGCAAAGGCGGGTGCCACAACTGCCACTCCATGGGCTCCTGCGCCGCCCACTGCCCCAACGGCCTCGAGCCGATCAACGCCATCGCGGGCCTGAAACGCGCCACCGCCCGCCGCGCCCTCGGCTGGAGGGACTGAGCCATGGCGATCAACCTTCATCGGTCCGTTATCGCTGGGGTCCGCAGGACGCGGCTGTGCGTACAAGCCGTCATCGCCGGGCTCGACCCGGCCGCGGCGCACCCTGCCACCGTCATCGCCGGGCTCGACCCGGCGACCCAGGGCCGCAAGCGCCCCCGCGCGCCCCGCTGGATCCCCCGGTCGAGCCGGGGGATGACAGGCGCAGCGACGCGAAACCCGGGGAAGGCAAACTGATGCTCGATCTCCGCCTCTACCTCGCCCAGCGGCTCTCCGCCCTCGTCATGGCGCCCCTCATCCTCGGCCATATCGCGGTGATGATCTACGCCGTGCAGGGCGGGCTCACCGGCGCCGAGATCCTGGGCCGCACCGCCGGCAGCCCCGGCTGGTTCGCCTTCTACGGCCTCCTCGCACTGGCCACCGCCGTCCACGCCGCCATCGGCCTGCGCGTCATCGCGCATGAGTGGCTCGGCCTGAAGGGCGCAGCCCTGCCCGCGCTCATGTGGGCCGCCATGGCCTTCCTCGCCCTCGCCGGGCTCCGCGCCGTCTGGGCGGTCACCTACGGGGTGGCGGCATGATGCGCCCGCGCCCCCACCGCCAGCACCCGCTCTGGCTCGCCTTCATCGCGCACCGGGTCTCGGGCCTCGCCCTCGCCCTCTTCCTGCCGGCCCATTTCTGGATGCTCGCCACGGCACTCGACGGCGAGGCCGCGCTCGACAGCGCCATCGCCTTCGCCGAGCACCCGCTCGTGAAACTCGCCGAGACGGTCCTCGTTTTCCTCCTCGCCGTCCATGCCTTCGGCGGCCTTCGCCTTCTGGCCCTCGAACTGCTACCCTGGTCCCCACGCCAGAAGACGCTGGCCGCCGGCGCCGTCGGCCTTTCGGTCCTCGTCTCCGGCACGTTCCTGCTCCAGGCAGTGTGAAAGATGACCACCGAGATCGACCACCACGACACCGACATCCTGATCCTTGGCTCGGGCGGCGCGGGCCTCTTCGCCGCGCTCCACGCCCAGCAGAGCGCACCGGACGCCAAGATCACCCTCGCGGTGAAGGGCCTCATCGGCAAATGCGGCTGCACCCGCATGGTGCAGGGCGGCTACAACGTCTCCCTCGGCCCGGGCGACAGCGTCGAGCGGCATTTCATGGACACGATCATCGGCGGCAAATGGCTACCGGATCAGGACATGGCCTGGCGCCTCTGCGAGGAAGCCGTCACCCGCGTCCGCGAGCTCGAGAACGAGATCGGCTGCTTCTTCGACCGCGAGGCCGACGGCCGCCTCCACCACAAGGCCTTCGCGGGCCAGACCGCAGACCGCACGGTCCACAAGGGCGACCTCACGGGCATCGAGATCATCAACCGCCTGATGGAGCAGGTCCTCCGCCGCCCCGTGGAGAAGCTGCAGGAACACCGCGCCATCGGGCTCATCCCGTCGCGCGACGGCGCGCTTGCCGGGGTGCTGATGATCGACATGCGCACCGGCCGCTTCCGCCTCGTCCGCGCCAAGGCCACGCTCATGGCCACGGGCGGCGGGCCCACCATGTACAAGTTCCACACCCCCTCCGGCGACAAGACGATGGACGGCCTCGCCATGGCGCTCCGCGCCGGCCTGCCGCTCCGCGACATGGAGATGGTCCAGTTCCACCCCACCGGCCTCCTCGCCGGCCCCCGCTCGAAGATGACCGGCACGGTGCTCGAGGAGGGCCTCCGCGGCGCGGGCGGCCAGCTCCTCAACGGTGCCGGCAACCGCTTCATGTTCGACTATGACGAGAAGGGCGAGCGGGCCACGCGCGATGTGGTGAGCCGCGGCATCTACGCCGAGATGCGCAAGCACAACGCCTCCCCCAATGGCGGCGTCTATATCTCCATGGCCCATCTCGGCCCCGAGAACGTGGCGAAGAAGTTCAAGGGCATGGTCAAGCGCTGCGCCGATTGCGGCTTCGATCTTGCCGGCGGCCGGGTCGAGGTCGTCCCCACGGCCCATTACCAGATGGGCGGTGTGGTGGTGGACCGGGACACGCGGACCGAGATGGAAGGCCTCTACGTGGCGGGCGAGGATGCGGGCGGCGCCCATGGCTCCAACCGCCTCGGCGGCAACGGCGTGGCCAACTCCACCGTCTATGGCGGGGTGGCGGGCGACGTGATGGGGCGGGACATCGCGACCATGACCCTCCGCGACCCCGACCCCGCGGTGCTGGAGGCCGAGATCGCCCGCGCGCTGCACCCCTTCTCCAAACCCGTCTCCCCCGTCGTCCCCCACCGGGAGGCGCTGCAGGAAGCCATGTGGGAAGGTGCCGGCGTCATGCGCACCGAGGCGGGCCTCACCCGCGCGGCCCAGCGCATCACCGAAATCGCCGCGGACCTGGCGGAAACGGGCGTCGACGGCACCCACCGCGCCTTCAACCTTACCTGGCACGACTGGCTCAACATGGCCTCGCTCACGGAAGTCTCGGCGGTCATCGCCGAGGCCGCCCTCGCCCGCGAGAACTCCCGCGGCGCCCATTACCGCGAGGACTTCCCCGACCAGGGCGACCTCGCCACCAGCTACTTCACCATCGCCCGCCAGACCGCGGGCCAGCTCGACGTCACCCGAGCCCCCGTCGCCTTCACCATCGTCAAACCCGGCGAAACCATCCTCCCCGAAGGCGAACCCGAAACCCTCGTCGCCGCCCAGTAGGAGCGCCCCCATGGACCAGCACATGGACCAGGACAGGATCGACGCCGTACTCAGCGCCCTCCGCCAAAGCTGGAGCCTCGCCTCCAGCACCAGGTGGCGCCCCGAAAACCCCGCCCTCGGCCATTGCGGCGTCAGCGCCCTCGTCGCGCACGACCATCTCGGCGGCGAGATCCTCAAGACCCGCTACGAAAACCTCTGGCACTTCTACAACCGCATCGACGGGCAACGGATCGACTTCACGGTCGAGCAATTCGCCGACGCGATCACCTATGACGACGTGCCGTCCGACCGCGCCGAGGCGTTCGGCGACACCAACGCCGCCCAATACGACCATCTGAGAACCGCCGTCGCCCAGCACCTCGCGGCCGCGGCCCCGTCCTCTGTCGGAGGGAACCCATGATCCCGATCGATCTCATCCAGTCCACGGCGGAAAAGCTCATGGACAAGGCGGCCATCGAGATCCCCGAGGATTACCTCGAGGGGCTGAAGGCCACCGCGGCGGTGGAGGACGGGGACCTCTCCTCCTTCGTCCTCCAGGCGATGCTCGAGAACTACGAGGCCGCGAAGGAGGACCGGCGCGCGATGTGCGGGGACACCGGCTGCCCCCGCTGGTTCGTCAAACTCTCCAACACCGCGCAGGTCGAGGGCGGGCCCATCGCGCTCGAGGAAGCCCTCCGCCGCGCCACGGCCAACGCCACCAACGGCGTGCCCCTCCGCCCCAACCGGGTCCACCCCCTCTGGCGCACGGACCACAACAACAATGTGGGCATCGGCGCGCCTGAGATCGAATACGGCTTCGAGCCCACGCCCGAGGGCGAGTGGATCGACCTCACCACCGTCCACAAGGGCGGCCTCTTCGGGACCGACTACCGCATGCTCTTCCCGTCCGACGGCATCGAGGGGATCAAGCGCTTCTATCTCGACAGCCTCGTAGCCTTCGGCAAGCGCGGCCTCTCCTGCCAGCCCGCCATCATCGGCATCGGCCTCGGCGGCTCGAAGGACACCTGCATGGTCCTCGGCAAGCGCGCCGCGTGTCTCCGCACCGTGGGCGACCGGAACCCGGACCCGCGCATCGCCGAGCTCGAGCTTGAGTTCAAGGAACTCGGCAACTCCATCGGCATGGGCGCCATGGGCTTCGTCGGCAAATCCATGGTGGTCGACTGTCATATCGAGGTCGGCTACTGCCACACTGGCGGCATGCAAATGAGCGTCCACGCCTTCTGCCTCTCCTCCCGCCGCGCCGTCGCCCGCATCTGGGCCGATGGCCGGGTCGAGCACCGCACGGACCCCGACTGGTTCACCCCCTACCAGCGCCGCGAAACCGTGGACTGGCCGGCGGACGCGATGGCGGCCGAGTAATGGGCTACCGCATCAGCTACGTCGCCGCCGCCCTGCCGCTGGAACGGCTCGCCAGCGCGATGGGCCTCACCCTGGGCCCATCGCTGCGGGACATGCCGGCGGACGACCGGCCCTGGGGCGCGCAGCTCGCTTCCGGCACCGCGCTCATCGTGCTCTGGGATATGAAGGCGCCGGACACGCATGGCGCCGCCCTCGCCACGCTCTCCACGGAAGCAGACATCCACGCCGCAGTCCTCAGCGAGACCACCATGTTCGCCGAAGCGCGCTGCTGGTCCGGCGGCCAGGTTGTCTGGCGCGTCTGGCACGAAGGGGATGGCGACGACCCCTACCACCTCGCCACCGAAGGCACGCTGCCGGACGACTTCGCCCAGATACGTGACGACGCCATCGCCGAGCAGCGCGAGGAGGCCGCCGCGGGCGAGGAGGTCGACTGCATCTTCGAGATCCCCGTCACGCTGATCGAGAACCGCATCGGCTTCCGCTACGACGACGCCCTGGAGCCGGACGCCGTCGAAGGCATCTGGCAAATGCAACGCTGAAGGGAGACCACGGATGAGCAAGCTCAGGCGCGTCTCGCTCTCCACCACGCCCACGCCGGAGGCACTGGCGGACCTCAAGCTCGGCGACATCGTCTATCTCGACGGGCTGATGTACACGGCGCGCGAGGGCGTCTACATGCGCGCGCTCGAGCAGAAGGCCAACATCCCGATGGAGCTCCCGCAGGAGAGCGCGGCCAACTTCCACTGCTCCCCCGCCGCCACCATCGAGAAGGACGGCAGCTTCCGCCTCGGCTCCGTCACCGCCACGGCCAGCTTCCGCTTCGAGAAATGGCTCGGCGAGTGGTTCGAGAAGTCCGGCGCCAAGCTGATCGTGGGCAAGGGGGGCATGTCCTCGGCCACCTACAAGCAGCATTTCGTGCCCAACGGCGCGATCTACCTCACCACCGTGGGCTACGGCACCGGCGCCCTGCTCGGCCGCGGGGTCGAGCACGTGGAAGCAGTCCACTGGGCCGACGAACTGGGCTTCGCACAGGCGATGTGGGTTTTAAAGTGCAACCAAATGGGCCCATTTATCGTCGCATCTGACCTTGAGGGAACGTGTCTGTTTGAGCGCGAAAACGCGAAAATTGCTCCCAATTTGACACAGATTTATGAAGGCACGCGCCAACCTGTCCTAAAACGGTACGGAGAGTCCGATGATCGGACTGATGAAGTCATAAGTTGACCAGTTCGGGGCATCCCGCCGACGATGGTTTGCATCGCAGCGAATGGTTGTCTAGACAAACCAAATGGACAAAAAAGCTGAAATCGCGGAAACGCCGCTCATGCCGGCCTGCGCCGCAACCCAACTCGACAGCGCCGATGCGCGGGCACATGCCGTGTCCGATCTGCTCTCGCACATCGCCAATCCCGTGCGCTTCCAGATCGTCTGCCGGCTGACGCAGGGCGAAGCCTCCGTCGGTGAGCTTCTGACGATCCTGCGTGTCAGCCAGTCGTCCCTCAGCCAGCATCTCGCCCGGCTGCGGAACGCAGGGCTCGTGCGCACGCGGCGGCAGTCGAAGTCGATCTACTATGAGCTGAACTCGCCGCAGATCAGCGCCGTGGTCTCCACCCTGCGCGGATTCCGCTGGACCGACGATCAGCCCACCCGCCTGAACTGATCTTCCCGATCGGCCAGGTCAGTTGAAGCCGAGATAGGTCACTGCCGCCGCGCCGACCCAGCCGGCGGCGGCGCCCACAAGGATGAGCGGCGCCATCCGGAACTCGCGCAGCAGCGCGACCCATCCCTCCCGCCGCGCGAGCCACAGCAGCACGGCCGTCGAGGGCAGGCGGAACAGCGCGACGGCAAAGAACGCCACCCAGGCGTTCTCCAGCACCGCGAGGGCAACGAACAGGCCCGTTAGCAGCAGCACCAGGTCGAGAAACGTCACCAACGTCAGCACGTAGAAGCGCCGCTGTGCCGCAAATCCCGCACCGGCCAGCGTCACCCCGATCGTGGGCAGCGCCAGCGCGAGGATCTGGATGATGGGCCCTGCATCGCCATAGCGCGGGTCGTAGAGCAGCGCGACAATCGCGGGACCCGCCACCATGAAACCGCCGGCCAGGAAGTAGCACGCGGCGTCGATGGGCATGCGGAACCGGTAATAGTCCCGCCGCATGGCGGCCTTGTCGTCATAGGCCAGCAGGCGGTTGAAGACCTGCAGGCCCATCGATGCCGAAAGGTCGAGGACGAAGGTCATCGGCAGGCTGACGATCTGCTTGGCGATGAAGTAGACGCCCAGAACCGGCGCCGGCAGGTAGAAGCCGAGAACGAAGCTGTCCGCCTCGCGCCCCATCGCCACCAGTCCCGAGGCGCTCAGGATCCAGCGCAGATGCGAGAGGATCTCCTGCCAGTGGCGCCGGTCGATCATGAACTGCATCCGGGGCCCGTCGAGCATCGCCCAAAGCGCCAGCGTCTTGCAGGCCTGCGCCGCAATCATGGCCAGCACCATGCACCACACCGTTGGCGTCACGAGCGCGAACAGGATCATGAAGAGCGGCGAGACAACCGCGAAGCCGATCCGGATGATGCTCAGCCGAACGAGCCGAAGCTCGCGCTCGTGCAGGAACTGCTTCATCGTCTCGAAGCCGCGCAGCACCACGGCAAAGCCCAGCACAGCAAAGGCCGCCGGCAGGTCCGGCGCCGCATAGGCGCTCTCCGGCGCGATGCCCCCCGCCGCCTGGAGCGCAGCGATGCCAAGGCCGAGCAGCAGGTAGAGAACGAACAGCAAAGCGCCGCGGATCACCTGCAGTGTCCAGCATGTGTTCAGGAACCGGTCGTCGACCTGCTCCTCCGCCCGCATCGAGAGGATCAGCGTCCGCGGCCCGAAATCGGTAAGCATCGTCGTGATCACCTGCAGCGTGATCACCACCACGAAAACCCCGTAGGTCTCGGGCGCGAGAAGGCGGGTGAGGACGAGCGTCGCAACGAGGCGCGTGACCACCATGCTGGCCTGTTCCACGCCCTTCAGCCCGGCGGCAACGGTCAGCTTCTCCTTCATGCTGCGCGCCTCGGCGGGCTTCTGCAGCATCGTTCGGAACTCGGCGATCTTCTCGAGCATGCTGCGGCCGTCCCCCTACAGCCCTTTGAGCCCTAAACCCATGGCCGTGCAAGCGGCATTCAGAGCGCCGCACACCCATGCCGCCAACGAGGTGCAAGGGAAGACGCCAGGGAGGACGCTAGGTGAGATATTCCGCCGCACTGAAGGATTTCTTGCCACCGCCCTACCCTTTCGTCAGGGTTAACC
>JBCBHB010000004.1:0-5869 GCA_038526025.1 Pseudomonadota bacterium | reverse complement strand
TCCGCCGCACTGAAGGATTTCTTGCCACCGCCCTACCCTTTCGTCAGGGTTAACCAGCCGGGAGGTGCGCCCGCACGGTCCAGAACGAGGTTCACCGCCGGCCGGCAACAGAGAGGAGTTCCCACCATGATGCATCGGTTCAAGACGTTCGGCGCCGTCGCGCTCGCCGGCGCCCTCGCGCTCGGCGCGGCTGCCACGGTCTCGGCGCAGGACATGAAGTTCTGGCGGATCGGCACCGGCGGCGCCGGCGGCACCTATTTCCCGATCGGCGGCCTCATCGCCAACGCCATCTCGAACCCGCCGGGCTCGCGCCCCTGCGACAAGGGCGGCTCCTGCGGCGTGCCGGGCCTCGTGGCCATCGCGGTCTCCACGAACGCCTCGGTCGCCAACGTGAACGCCATCGATGCGGGCCAGCTCGATGCGGGCCTCGCCGGCGCCCAGTCGGTCACCCAGGGCTATAACGGCGAAGGCAAGTTCGACGGCAACCCGAAGAAGAACATCCGCGTCATCGCCAACCTCTACCCCGAGGACATGCACCTCGTGACACCCGAGGGCGTGGAGCTCTCCTCGCTCGCCGATCTCGCGGGCAAGAAGGTCGGCGTCGCCGCCGCGGGCTCGGGCACCCAGGTCTCGGTCCGCATGATCCTCGAGCACTACGGCATCGAGGCGGAAGAGTACGAGCTCGGCCTCGCGCAGAGCACCCAGCGCCTCGCGGACGGTCAGCTCGACGCGTTCTTCTACGCCGGCGGCACGCCCTTCGCGGCCCTCATCCAGCTCGGCTCCACCAAGGGCTTCGAGCTCTACAAGTTCTCCGAGGAGGAGCGCGTCGAGATCAACAAGATCATCCCCTACTACGTGGAGAGCATGATCCCGGCCGGCACCTATGAGAGCATCACCTACGATGTGCCGACCGTCGCCGTGAACGGCCAGCTCATCACCTCGGCCGAGCAGCCGGAAGATCTCGTCTACGAGATCACCAAGGCCCTCTGGAACGACAATACCCGCAAGCTGCTCGACAAGGGCCACGCGAAGGGCAAGGCGATCCAGCCCGAGACGGCGCTCAAGGGCGTTCTCATCCCGCTCCATCCGGGTGCCGAGAAGTTCTACAAGGAAGCCGGCCTGATGGAGTGAGGCGACACACCGCCTGACCCCCTCCCCGTCCCTCCCCCTCCCGAGGGGGAGGGTGCGCCACCTCCGGGGCCAGTTCCCGTAGCGCCGGTTCTGAGCGGGAGGTGAGGATATCGCCCCCCTCCCCTCCGAGGGGAGGGGTCCGCCATGCCCGGTCCGCCATGCCCGGTCCACCCTGCCCGGTCCATGGTGCCTGGCCCACCTCGCCCGGCCGACAGGGCAAACACGACAGGCCCGTTCGACAGCACCCGGTCCGCTCTCAGCGTTCGAGGACATCCCGATGAGCCAGCAATTCGACGTGGAAAAGGCCGAGGCGCTGGAGCGCCAGTACGACACCACGCTCCAGACCCGCGCCATCTCCCCCTGGCTCAGCCAGTTCGTCTACGTCTTCGCCATCGTCTTCGCGCTCTACCACTACTGGACCGCCGGCTTCGGCACGCCCATCGACTACTGGCATATGGGCCTGCACATGTCGGGCCTCTGCATCCTGATCTTCATCGGCTTCCCCGCCTTCCGGGGAGCCACCTCCCAAAGCGTCCAGAAGGCCTGGTACCGCATCGCCAACGTGCCGCTCTGGGACTGGGGGCTGATGGTCCTCGGCATCACCGCCGCACTCTATGTGGGCGTCACCTGGTACGAAATCAGCTTCACCTTCCTCGGCGGCCAGTACACGCTCGAGGAGCAGGTGCTCCGCCAGGGCAACCCGGCCACGATCGACATCGTGATGGGCACCATCCTCATCGTCGTGCTGCTCGAGGCGGTGCGCCGCACCCTCGGCATCGTTGTGCCGATCATCATCCTCGTCTTCACGGGCTACGCAGTCTTCGGCCCCTACATGCCGCTCCAGATCCTGATGCATCCGGGGATCACCTGGGCCCAGTACATCAACAACATGTACTTCCCGGCCGAGGGCATCTTCGGCGTCACGCTCTGGATCGTCAGCACCGTGGTCTTCCACTTCGTGCTCTTCGGCGTGCTGGCGCAGCGCATGGGCCTCGGCCAGTTCTTCGTCGATATCGCCGCCGTGATGGCGGGCCGCTACACCGGCGGCCTCGCCAAGGTCTCGGTGGTCAGCTCCGCCTTCTTCGGCACCATCTCCGGCAGCTCCATCGCCAACACGGTCAGCACCGGCTCGCTCACGATCCCGAACATGAAGCGCATGGGCTATCCCGGCCACCTCGCGGGCGGTGTGGAGGCCGCGTCCTCCGCCGGCGGCCAGATCACGCCCCCCATCATGGGCGCCGCCGCATTCGTGATGGCCGAGTTTCTCGAGGTGCCCTACACCACCGTCGTGCTCGCCGCGCTGGTACCCGCGGCCATGCACTATATCGGCGTCCTCTCCATCGTGCATTTTCAGGCCCGCCGCCTTGGCCTCAAGGGCATGGAGGAGAGCGAGATCCCGCGGTTCTGGACCGTGATCAAGCGCGGCTGGCCCACCGCCGTGCCGCTCGTGGTGCTGATCTACGTGCTCTTCTCGGGCTACTCGCCCAACATGGCGGCCTTCTGGGGCATCACCTCCGCGCTCGTCATCGGCTTCCTCAACCCCATGCACCGCATCGGGCTGCGCGACGTGGCGGATGCCTGCGTCATGGGGGTCAAATACGCCCTCGCGGTCGGCGCCGTCTGTGCTGCCATCGGCATTGTGGTGGGCGTGGTGAACTCCACCGGCCTCGGCTTCCGCCTCGGCTTCATGGTCACCAACAGCGCGAAAACCATGGCCGAGGGCGTGCTCCCCCTCATCACCGCGCTCCCGCTGATGGATTTCAGCCTCGACGCCGTGACGCTGCTGATCAGCCTCATCCTCATCGCGGTCACCTGCATCCTGATGGGCGCGGGCCTGCCCACCACGGCGCTCTACATCATGCTCGCCACGGTGGCCCAACCGGCGCTGGGGAACCTCGGCGTGCCGCCGATCGCGTCCCACCTCTTCGTGCTCTATTACGGCGTCATCTCCGAGATCACGCCACCGGTCTGCGCCTCCGCCTATGCCGCCGCGGGCATCGCGGGCGCCAACCCGTTCCGCACCGGCCTCAGCGCCTTCTCCCTCGGCATCGCGAAGCTCATGGTGCCCATGGTGTTCGTCTACCAGCCCGCCATGCTGATCGTGACGGACGCGTTCACCTGGCAGGCCTTCCTCGCCACCACAATCACCTGCGCGGCCGGCGTGTTCATGACCGCCACGGCCGTTGCGGGCTTCTTCCTGGCGCCCATGTCCTGGGCCGTGCGCACCGCCATGTTCATCGCCGGCGTGCTCATGGTCGCGCCCGGCACCACGTCGGACCTCTACTCCCTCGTGGTGCTCATCCCCGTCATGGCGCAGCAGATCCTCGCCCGCCGCCGCAATCTGACGACGGAGGCGGCAGCGGAATGAGCGTCGCCGTCATCGGCGCAGGCGCTGTCGGCATCGCCTGCGCCATCAGCCTGGTGGAGCGCGGCCAGAGCGTCGCGGTCTTCGACCCCGAGTCCCCCGCCGCAGGTGCGAGCCACGGCAATGCGGGCGTCATCAGCACCTATACCTGCGTGCCCCAGTCCCTCCCCGGCGTCTGGAAAAGCGTGCCGCGCTGGCTGCTCGACCCCGAGGGCCCGCTCCGCGTCCGCCCCTCCTACGCCCTCAAATTCCTGCCCTGGGCGCTCCGTTTCCTCGCCGCCAGCAACCCCAGGGGGCTCGACCGGATCGGGGATGCGATGATGGCGCTCAGCCGCCCCAGCCTCGATCTCTACCGCCGCAACCTCGCCGGCACCGGCCAGGAGCATCTGGTGCGGGACAGCCTCTATCTCCACGTCTTCCGGCGCCGCGCGGATATCAATCTCGAAAGCGCGCCATGGCGCCTCCGCCGCGCGCGCGATGTACCCATGGAGATCGTGGAGGGTCCCGAACTCCGCCGCCTCGAACCCGCCCTTTCGCCGGAGTTCGAAGCCGCCGTCGTCCTCTCGGGCCATGGCCGCGCACGGGACCCCGGCGCCATCGGCCGCGCCGTGGCGCAAAAGGCCGAAAGCCTCGGCGTGGCCTTCCACCGCAAGGGGGTCGACCGGCTCAGCCACGGGCCGGAGGGCTGGACGCTGCATCTGGGCGAGGAGACCCACACGGCCGAAACCGTCGTCCTCGCCGCCGGCGCCTGGTCCACCCGCCTCCTCGAACCCCTCGGCATCCGCCTGCCGCTCGAGGCCGAGCGGGGCTATCACTGCGTCCTCAAGAACCCGCGGATAGAGGTCGAGAACTCGATCATGAACGTGCCCGGCAAGTTCGTCGCCAGCAGCATGGAGATGGGCGTCCGCTGTGCCGGCACGGCCGAATTCGCCGGCATCGACGCAGAGCCCGATATGCGCCGCGCGAAGGTGCTCGAAGCCCAGGCCAAGCGCCTCTTCCCAGAGATCAACACGGCCGAGCCCGAATACTGGATGGGCCGCCGCCCCAGCCTGCCGGACAGTCTGCCCGCCATCGGCCCCGTTCCGGGCCATCCGGGCCTGATCTGCGCCTTCGGCCATGCGCATTACGGCTTCGGCATGGCGCCGATGACAGGCGAGCTCGTTGCCGGCATCGTCACCCGGCAGCCCAGCAATCTCGACCTCAGCCCCTATGCCGTGGAGCGCTTCGCGTGAGCGGCTGGGACGTCGCGGTGGTCGGTGGCGGCCTCCTCGGCTCGGCCATCGGCTACGGGCTCCAGAAGCGGGGGCTGAGAACGGTCATCCTCGACGAGGGAGACGAAGCCTACCGCGCGGCCCGCGGCAATTTCGGCCTCGTCTGGGTCCAGGGCAAGGGCACCAAATCCGCCGCCTATGCGCGCTGGACGCAAGAGAGCGCGGCCCTCTGGCCCGACCTCGCGGCCACGCTCGAGGAAGAAACCGGCACCCATCTCCAGCTCGAGCAGAAGGGCGGCATCCATATCTGCCTCTCGGAGGCGGAATACGAGAAACGCGCCGAGGCGATGGCCAGCCTCGCCGCCCAGCCCGGCAGCCGTTTCACCTACGAGATGCTGGGCCGCAACGCGCTGGCCCGCCACCTGCCGGAGCTGGGGCCCGATGTCGTCGGCGGCTCGTGGAGCCCGCTCGACGGTCATGTGGACCCCCTCCGCCTTCTCCGCGCGCTGCAGCGGGCCTTCACCCGCGCGGGCGGCGCGCTGCGCCCCGGCCACCGCGTCTCCGCCGTCGCGCCAGATGGCGGCGGCTTCCGGCTCGAGGCGGGGCCCGAGCGCCTTCGCGCGAGCCGCATCGTCCTCGCCGCCGGCCTCGGCAACGCCACCCTCGCGCCCATGCTGGGTCTCCACCAGCCCGTCCGCCCGCAGAAGGGCCAGGTGCTGGTCGCCGCCCGCATGCCCCGCTTCCTCGACCTGCCAACGACCCATATCCGGCAGACCGGCAGCGGCACAGTGCTCCTCGGCGACAGCAAGGAGGAGGCGGGTTTCGACACCACATCCACCCCCGAGATCCTGCGCAAGATCGCGGACCGTGCCCGCCGCACCTTCCCCGCCCTCGCGGGGGCCGAGATCATCCGCAGCTGGGCCGCCCTCCGCGTGATGACGCCGGATGGCCTGCCGGTCTACGACGCGTCGCCCGAGCATCCCGGCGCCTTCGCCGCCGCCTGCCACAGCGGCGTGACGCTGGCCGCCGCCCATGCCGAGCGCTTCGCCGCCATGGTCGCCGAGGGCACGCTGGCCCCGTCGCTTGGCGGTCTCGGTCCGGAGAGGTTCGATGTTCAGGCGGCTTGAGGGCGCTTGCGGCGCCCCCATCACCCTCCGCTTCG
>JBCBHB010000003.1:0-16794 GCA_038526025.1 Pseudomonadota bacterium | reverse complement strand
ATCGCCACGGCCTGCGCGCTTTCCGTGGTGCTCGGCGCCGTCACCTGGGTGCTCCTCCTCATCGCCCGCCGCTTCTCCGGCGGGGCCGTGGCGGCGGCGGGCTGATGCGGCGCGCCCTCGGCATCGCGCAGCTTGCCGTCACGCTGCTGGCGGCCGCGTTCCTCCTCGTACCGGCGCTCATGTCCATCGGCGCGGGCCTCACGGTGAACTACTTCCGCGGGCTCTCCTCCGGCCTCACCACCAAATGGCTGTTCGAGGTCTGGGCGCTCTATGCGGACAGTATCTGGCTCTCGCTCCTTATCGCGCTCGCCTGCCTCCTCTGCACGCTCATCATCGGCGTACCGGCGGCCTACGTGCTCGCGAAGAACCCCGGCCGCCTCTCCCGCGCGATCGAAGAGGTCGTCTCCCTCCCCCTCGCCATCCCCGGCCTCGCCCTCGCCCTCGCGCTTCTGCAGCTCTACGGCACGCTCCAGGGTTTCCGGCTTTCCTGGACCTTCATCCTCGCGGGCCACGTGCTCTACACGCTGCCCTTCATGATCCGCTCCGTCCTCGCCGTCTTCACGGTGATCGATCTGCGGACGCTCGAGGAAGGTGCTGCGTCGCTCGGCGCCAGCCCCTGGCAGCGCTTCACCCAGATCGCCGTGCCGAACGCCATGCCCGGCATCCTCGCGGGCGCGCTCACGGTCGTCACGCTCTCCATCGGCGAGTTCAACCTCACCTGGATGCTGCACACGCCGTTCCTGAAGACCCTGCCCGTGGGGCTGGCGGACAGCTACGCATCGATGCGGCTCGAGATCGCCTCCGCCTATACGCTGGTGTTCTTCGTCATGATCCTGCCGCTCCTCGTGGCCCTGCAGCTCGCCGCTGCCCGCGCCCAGCGCATAGGGGAGACGGGGGCATGAGCGCGCTGGCCGATAGCGGTGCCGAGATCGCGCTCGACGGCGTGGCCAAGCATTTCGGCAGCACGCGCGCGCTCGCCCCCACGCGGCTCGCCATCGAGCGCGGGGAGATCCTCGCCCTCCTCGGCCCCTCGGGCTGCGGGAAGACCACGCTCCTCCGCCTCATCGCGGGCCTCGAGGTGCCGGATGCCGGCGGCACCATCCGCTTCGACGGCGCGGATGTGACGCCCGACCCCATCGAGCGCCGCCGCGTCGGCATGGTCTTCCAGTCCTACGCTCTCTTCCCGAACATGAGCGTCGCCCAGAATGTTGGCTACGCCCTCCGCGTCCGCGGCCGGCCCAGGGCCGAGATCGCGGAGCGAGTGGAGGAGGTGCTTACGCTCTGCCGCATATCCGAGCTCGGCAACCGCCCGGTCCAGGCGCTCTCCGGCGGGCAGCGCCAGCGCGTCGCCCTCGCGCGCGCCGTTGCGATGCGGCCCCGCGCGCTCCTGCTCGACGAGCCGCTCTCCGCCCTCGACGCCGCCCTGCGCGAGGCTCTGCGCGACGAGCTCGCAGCCCTCCTCCGCGCCCTCGGCATCACCGCCGTCTTCGTGACCCACGACCAGACCGAGGCCATGGCGATCGCGGACAGGGTGGCGGTGATGCGCGCCGGCCGCATCCACCAGCTCGACACACCCCGCACCGTCTACGAGCGCCCCTCGGACGCCTTCGTGGCCAGCTTCGTCGGCGGCGCGAACCGTCTCGTAGGCCGCGTGGAGGGCGACCACCTCCACCTGCCCGGCGGCGCCCTGCCCCTGCCCGCATCGCGGCCCGAGAACCCGGTCTTCCTGATCCGTCCCGCCGGGCTCCTCCCCGCCGGCGCGGATGCCCCGCTCGAGGGCCGCCTCGAGCGCAGCATCTTCCTCGGCGAGCGCCTGCGCCTCCTCGTCTCCGGCATCGCCGCCGAACCGCTCACGGTCGACGCGCCGGCCGGCTTCGAGCCGCCGGCCGATGGCCGCCTCCGCCTCACCCTCCGCCCCGGCGCCCTCCTCGCCGTGCCCGAAGCCGACGACCACGCCACAGAAGGGCCGACGTCATGACCCTCATCGTCCAGCTGACCGATACGCATGTGACCGCGCCGGGCCGCCTCGCCTATCGCAAGGTCGACACCCACGCGGCCCTCGCCCGCGCCGTCGCCCATATCAACGCGCTGCCCGCGCGCGTCGGCCCCATCGACGCGGTGGTGCTGACCGGCGACCTGACCGACCTCGCCGAGCCGGTGGAATACGACGCCTTCCGCGAGATCATGGCGCCGCTCGAGCCGCCCCTCTTCGCGATCCCCGGCAACCACGACGCCCGCGCCCCGATGCGCGAGGGCCTCGGCGCGCCGGACTACCTGCCGCCGGCAGGCCCGCTCAACTGGAGCCGCCGGATCGGTGCGCTCCTCGCCATCGGGCTCGACACCACCGTGCCCGGCAAGCCCCACGGCCACCTTGAGGACACCACGCTCGACTGGCTCGACGCGGTACTCTCGGACGATGCCGACACCCCAGCTATCGTCTTCACGCATCACCCGCCCTTCGACACCGGCATCAGGCACATGGACCGCCAGCGGCTGCTGAATGGCGAAGTGCTCCTCGAGCGCCTTGCCCGCCATGCCAGTGTCCGGCTCGTCGCCTCGGGCCATGTCCACCGCATGATCGCAACACCCGGCAACGGCGCCACGCCGCCCTGCCTCATCGCGCCCGCCCCGGCGCATGCGGTCAGCCTAGACCATCGGGAGGGCGCCGAAGCCACCTTCGACTTTGAGCCGGGCGCCGTGCTCCTCCACTGCTGGGACGCCGCCGGCAGCCGCCTCCAGTCCCAGCTCAGCTATATCGACGCCTTCGACGGCCCCCATCCCTTCAACGTCGCCGGCTGATCCGGCCAACGCATCCGGACCGGCCATGCGGCGGAGCACCCGGGGCGGCAGGCTGGCGGGTGGGCGTCCGCTGCGCGAGCGCAGGCGAGGCGCGGCGGCGACGGGCACCCGTCAGCCTGCCGCCCCCAACGCCGCCCCCTGCGCTGCCGCCAAGGCGCCCTCTGCCGCCGCCCGGATCGCACGGATGTTCTCGCCATAAGCGCCCGGTGCGGCGACCGAGCCGCCGCGGAAAACCGCAGAGCCTGCGACCAGCACATCCGCGCCCGCGGCCACCACGCTCGGCGCGGTCTCCACCGTCACCCCGCCATCGATCTCGATATCGATCGGCCGGTCCCCGATCATCGCCTTCAGCCGCGCCACCTTCTCCACCATCGCGGCAATGAAGGCCTGCCCCCCGAAGCCCGGGTTCACGGTCATCACGCAGACCAGATCGATCCGGTCGAGCACATGGGCGATCGCCTCCGCCGGCGTCGCGGGGTTGAGCGCCACGCCCGCCTTGCAGCCGGCGCCGCGAATGGCCTGCAGCGTCCGGTCGAGATGGGGTCCGGCCTCCGCATGCGCCGTCAGCACATCCGCGCCCGCAGCCGCAAACGCGTCGATATACGGGTCCACCGGCGCAATCATCAGGTGCACGTCCATCACCGTATGCACATGGGGCCGGATCGCCTTCACCAGCTGCGGGCCGAAGGTGATGTTGGGCACGAAATGCCCGTCCATCACGTCCACATGCACCCAGTCCGCTCCCTCCGCCTCGATGGCGCGGCACTCCGCACCGAAATCGGCGAAATCGGCTGAGAGGATCGAGGGTGCGATCTTGATCCGGCGCTCGGCTGTCATCGGCGGCTCTCCAAGGCTGAGGGCGCCCCGG
Organism: Pseudomonadota bacterium; assembly: GCA_038526025.1. Classification (GTDB taxonomy): domain Bacteria; phylum Pseudomonadota; class Alphaproteobacteria; order Rhodobacterales; family Rhodobacteraceae; genus Thermohalobaculum. Next base: position 13,127 of record JBCBHB010000003.1, on the reverse strand, counting down.
CGCGCCCGCCCCCCGTGTCGGCGCAGAGCATGACGCGGTCAAGCCCGACCGCCCGCTCCGGCCCCCGAAAATATTCGCGGCCTGCGTGAAGAACCGCACATCCGGAACTGTCCCTATCGCGGCAATGTCCGTCTTAACGAAGCCGGGCGGGGGCACCGGAACATCGCGATCCAGAGCCACCGCCCAAACAGTGAAGCGTGAGGGATACTATGAACAGCTCCGACGTTGCTTTCCGCCTGTTCTTCGAAACCGCCTTTATCGCGGTCGGGCTCGCCAGCATCGCCTGGTTCCTCGACGGCGGCAGCAGCGAGGAGGCGTTCCGGCACATCGCCGGGCTCTTCACCGGCGGCCGCTGATCGCGGAGCGCCACGATTGAATTCGCGTACCGCCCGGGCTCCGCGTGCGTCTCACCGGGCATCTCTGTAACCGTCCCGCGGGGCCATGCCCCGCCGCCTTGCGGCATCGGAACGACCGCGCTCCAACTCAACCGTTCCGATGCCGCCCTTTCCCGCGCACCGGCGACAGGGCCCAGCCGTCGCAGCTCAGGACATGCTGAGCACGATCTTGGCGGGCGCCCGTCCACGGTCGATATCGACAAAGGATGCCGCACCAGCCTCGAGCGGTCGCGTCTCGCACCATGCCGCGCCATCGATGGCGCCTTCTTCGAGGAGCGCAAGCGCGGCTGCAAAGTCGTCCTCGCCGTAGCAGTAGGAGCCGATGAAGGCGATCTCCTGGAGGGTGATCCGCCGCGTGTCGAGCCCCTCGGCGCTGTTCTGCAGGCCCACATGCACAATGGCCCCGCCCGGCCGTACGACGCTGGAGGCGGCCGCGCGCGTGGGCCCCGAGCCGACCGCGTCGATCACCAGGTCCGCACTGCTCTCCGCCGCCGGCGCCGTGATCGGGTCGTAGGCTCCGCCGCCCAGCAATGCATCGAGGGCCTCGCGCCGCGGCGCATTCGTCTCGGCAATCGCCAGGGCACCGATGCCCTCGACCTTCAGCAACAGAGCCGTCAGAAGCCCGATCGCCCCGCCCCCCAGCACCACGGCGGAAAGCGCGGGGGCCGGCGTGCCGAGCCGTTGAAGCCCAAGGCGCACAGCATGCACCGCGCAGGCCAGCGGCTCGGCCAGCACCGCGCGCGCCGAGGGCAGCCGGTCCGGCAACACGGTCAGGTTGCGGTCCAGCACGCGCACGCGCTCCGCGAAGGCTCCGGGCACGCGCATGCCGATGAGCTCGCGATGCGGGCACAAATGGCGCCGCCCGGCCAGGCAGGCGGGGCATTTGCCGCAGGACATCAACGGGTTGATCGCAACCCGTTTGCCCGCATGCGGCCCCGTCTCTGCCACGCCCACGGCCTCGTGCCCCAGCACCAGCGGCGGCACGCGCCGGGCATCGTGCCCATGCCAGGCATGCATGTCCGACCCGCAGATGCCGCAGAGTTCGACCGCCACGATGCTCTCGCCCTCCGCGGGCTCGGGCACGGCCACGTCGCGCATCTCCAGGGTCTCGGTTCCGGTATAGACCAGCGCTCTCATTTCGCGGTGTAGCCTCCGTCCACTGGGAGCACCTGCCCGGTCACGTAACGCGCGGCCTCCGATGCGAGGAACACCGCCGGTCCTGCGATATCCGTCATCTCGCCGTTGCGCCCGATGCAGGTGCGATCCGCATGCATGGTCGACAGCGCCGGATCGGCGAAAACCGGCCCGGTCAGGTCGGTCGGGAAGAAACCCGGTGCAAGCGCATTGGCGTTGATGCCGTGCGGCGACCACGCCTCGGCCATCGCGCGGGTAAGCTGCGCGACCCCGCCCTTCGAGGCACCGTAGGCGATGCCGTTGCCAAAGGCCCGGAAGGTCTGCAGCGAGGCGATGTTGATGATCCGCCCCCAGCGGCGCTTGCGCATCGCCGGTACCAGCGCCTGTGCTACGAAGAAGGGCAGCGTCAGGTTGAGGGCGATGGTCTCCTCCCAGCCCTCCTCGGTCACGTCATCCGCATGCTGGCGCCGGTTCACCCCGGCTGCGTTCACCAGAATATCCGGCGAGACACCCTCGGCCGCGCAGGTCTTGGCCAACACCTCGGGCGCGCCGTCGTTCATGAGGTCCAGAGCAAGCGCCACGCCTTGCCGGCCCTGCAGCGTCTCCTGCAGTCGCCCCTGCCGGCGGCCGACCAGAACGAGGCGCGCGCCGGCATCCGAAAGCGCCACGGCGATCGCCTGGCCGAGGCCCGAGCCCCCGCCCGTGACGAGGGCCGTACGGCCCTTGAGATCGAAGAGACGGCTCATTTGAGGGCCCATGAGTGGTAAGCTGCGGGGAGGAGAGCGAAACGTATCGCCATTATGATGATCGAGACCCATGCCGTCGAGAGGCCGGGTTCAGGGACAGGGTCTGTCGTCCGACCTGAGCGCCCACGCCGCTGCAACGGATCGGCCCGGGCGCAGAAGCGCGACAAACACCTCGCATTCCAAGTCAGTTCCCCCTACGGTCCCACCTATTGAGACTCCTGTCCATTTTGGATGCAGAACGTTCCCGATGTCCGCCACAGCTACGCCCTGACCGAGTCCATGAAAGACGAAGACGACACGATCCCGACCAACCTGAGAACGCTCCGGATCCTCGAGATCGTGGCAGACGCCGCCGAGCCCCTCACCCCGTCGGAAATCAACGCCGGCCTCGGCCTGCCGAAGCAGACCGCACACCGGCTCTGCAACACCCTGGCCGATGAGGGCTATCTCGCGCGCGAAGGGGCCGGCACGCGTCTGCGGCCCGGCCGCCGGATGCGCACCATGGCCAGCGGCACGCTCAACGGGCGTTACCTCCACGTCGCCCGCCATCAGGTGCTGCGCACGCTGTCGGACGCCGTGGGCGAGACGGTGAACTTCGTGGTCCCGGAGCCCGGGGGCATGCGCTACCGCGACCGCGTGGAGACGGGCTGGGCCCTCCGTATCCAGCTGCCCGTCGGCAGCAACGTGCCGTTCCATTGCACCGCCAGCGGCAAGACCTTCCTGGCCAGTCTGCCCGCCGCCGCACGTCAGCGCATGGTGGGGACGCTGACGCTGGAAGACCTCACGCCGAACACGATCACCGACCCCGCATCCTTGCTGGACGAGCTCGCCGAGATCGAGAGCCAGGGCTACGCGCTCGACCGCGAGGAGTTCATGGAGGGCATGATCGCGCTCGCCGCCCCGGTGCACGACCGCGAGGGGCGATACGCCGCGTCCATCGCCTTTCACGCGCCGATGCTGCGCCTCAGCATCGACGACGCTCTCGCCCACCGCGAAACGCTGCGCAAAGCCGCCGCCGCGCTGGCCGAGTTCTGCTAGGGCGGCGCCCGGCGATGAGGGTGGGGTAGAGGCCTCCCCAAGCGACACGGGCGCGGTGCGAGATGCAGTGGATACTTCAGGAATTCGAGGACACCCATCGGCTCGGCGCGGCGTTGAGCCGGCTAGGCCTGCCCCATAGCTGGCACAAGGTCGTGCCCTTCGTCGGCGATCTGCTGCCCGAGCCGGTGGTCGAGGATCCCGGCGCGGTGATCCTGTTCGGCTCCTATACCCTTTGGCGATACGCCGAAGCGAAGGGGTATCGCCCGGGCGTCTTCAAGCTTCGCCCCTTCGTGCACGAACCCACCTGGCACCGGCACCTGCTGAACGGGCCCTATGCGCTTTTCCTCCCGCTCCGGGATGTTCCCGCTCGCCTCGCCAACGATGGTGCGCTCTGGTTCATGCGCCCGGTCGATGACAGCAAGGAAACCCCCGGGCGCGTCTACGAAGCGGGGCAGATTATCGCCCTCGCGGAGAAGGTGCTGACCCTCGGCGAGGACGAGATCCCGCAAGGCTCTCTCCGCCACGATACCGCCCTGATGCTCTCGCGGCCGGTGCGGATCTTGAAGGAATGGCGCGTCTGGGTGGTGGCGGACCGGATCGTCACCGCTTCGCTCTACAAGGAGGGCGCGCGCATCGTCTATCGCCAGGAGATCGACCCGGACGCGCTGGCCTTCGCCGAGGAGATGGTCAGCCTGAACCCAGGCTACCAGGCAGCCTATGTCCTCGACATCTGCCGCAGCGAAGCCGGGCTCAAGCTGCTCGAGACCAACTGCATCAACGCCGCCGGCTTCTATGCGGCCAACCTCGAAAGGCTCGTCCAGGCCCTCGAAGACTGCGCCACGCGCTGAGAGAGCCCAACGCGGGAAGGTGCGGCGCCCAGCATCGAGGGCGCCGCTGCCAGGCTCACTGACCCTCGGCTTCGAGAAGGCCGATCTGGGTCATGAAGGCGATGTGCGCGTCGAGCGCCTCCTGGGCGAGTTCCGACTTCGCCGCCACGTCGCGCCATGCATCCACCGCGATCTGGCGGAACTTGTCACGCTCCTCCTGCGGCCAGTCGATCACCGTGATGTCTCCGCCCGCCTTGTGCTCGGCCACCAGGCGCTTGTCCTCGAGATCCGCCAGCCGGCGCATCGAGGAATAGGCCGCGTAATACCAGACCTCCATCGCGGTCTGCTCCGCCTCCGAGAGGCTCTCCCACGCGTCCTTGTTCACGATGAACTGGAGCACGGCCATGGAGTGGATGCCCGGATAGATCGGGTATTTCGCCACCTTGTACATGCCCGAGGCGTTGTTGTTCACGTAGGCCGACGCGTCAGCCGCCTCCACGAGCCCCTTCTCGAGCGAGGTGTAGACCTCCGAGAACGGCAGCGACACGGGCGCGGCACCCGCACGCTTGAACACCTCGGCCGCCAGCCCCTCGGGCGAGCGGATCTTCACGCCCTCGAGATCGGCGACCGAGTTGATCGGGATCGAGCTCACCAGCGCCTCGCGCGCATAGGGCCCGCAGCCCACCACGTGGATCTTGCCCTTGGTGTACTTGTCGTAGAGCTTCTGCAGGATCTCCTTGCCGCCGCCGTACTGGCAGAAGGTCTGCATCTGGTCGACCGTGTCGTAGCCTGCGATCAGATCGCCCAGGATCGCGAAGGCCGGGTCGCGGCCGGTGAAGTAGCTCACCGCGTTCAGGTCACCGTCGAGAATGCCGTTCGCCACCGCATCGATGGTCTCGCGATGCGGCACCACGGCCTTCGTCGGCAGCACCTCGATCTTCACGCCGTCCGGCCCGGTCATGGCGTTGAACTTGGCCTGCCAGTTGTCGGTCATGAAGCGGTGCGCCCAGTCCCCCGCCTTCGAGCTCGCCTGGAGCTGCAGGGTGCGCGCATCCGCCGTGCCGGCGGAAAGGCCGAGGCCCGCGCCGAGTGCCAGCGCCGCGGCCAGCATTGCGGTCTTCTTCATCGTGTTCCTCCCGGGTGAAAATGAACCGCGCCGCCCGCTCAGTCTCAGCTGAATTGGTCGGCCAGCGCGAATAGGATCCAGATCAGCCCCCCCGCCAGGGCGAAGCCCGCAATCGCGGCCCAAGGCCCGTAGTGGTGGATCGGATCGTGACGGCCGCCCTCTTCGCTCATCTCGTCGCCTTTCAGGGGCCCCAACGGGGCGCTTCGGGATGGCAGGGATTGACCCTCCGCTGACCATACGACAGGCTCGCCTTGCAGTTGTCAACGCAAAGGGCAGAGTACTGCCGCGGCTCGGGGAAGTGAAAACACCATGACGATGCAGACCCTTGAGCCGACAGCCGATGAAATGCTGCACCGCGATATTGCAGTTGCGAAGGATCGTTTCGCCTGGGTGGACCATATCAGCCGGTTCTCCGGCCTTGCCGTGGCACAGCTTTACTTGGTCTGCGCCGCCGTAACGGTCTACGAGGTGATCTCGCGCTATGTCTTCAACGCGCCGACGGACTGGGCCTTCGAGGTGGCGATGGTGGTCTGCGCCGTCGCCTGGATGGTCTCGGCGGGCTATGTGACGCTGAAAAAGCGCCATATCGGCATCACCGTCTTCTACATCATGGCGGGCGCCAAGACGCAGTGGTGGCTTGACCTTCTGGCCTATGGCGTGGGTGTGCTGGCGCTCTTCCTGCTGGCCGATGACACCATGGTGCGCGCCCTCGAGAGCATCGATCTGATCGAGCGGACGGGCAGCGCCTTCAACTCGCCCCAGCCCATGCTGCTCAAGACCGTGCTGCTGGTCGGCGCGCTCGTCTACCTGCTGCAGCTCACCGTCCAGCTCTGGCGGCATTTCGAGAGCCCGCTGGCACGGAATATCGTGCTGGCGATCGGCGCGCTCATCTTCCTCCGCCTCGGCCTCACCGCGATCACGCATTATGCGGGCGAGGACGGGCTCTTCGGGCAGGTGCACGGCGCTTTCTCCGCCTTCGGGGAGATCTTCAACCCGAAGGACTATGTGGACGCGCGCGCCTACGATCTCGGCACCGTCAGCCTCTGCATCGTGGCCCTGCTGCTCCTGCTCATGACCACGGGCATGCCGCTCGGCATCGTCACCCTCTTCGTCTCGGTGCTCACCGCGCTCGCCTTCTTCGGGCCGAACGGGCTCTACCTCGTCTCGTCCAACGCCTTCGGGCTTCTCGAAAAGTACCCGCTGGTGGCCGTGCCGCTCTTCGTGCTCATGGCCTCGATCCTGGAGAAGGCGGGCGTGGCGCGGGACCTGTTCGACGCGATGAACATCTTCGCCGGCAATTTCCGCGGCGGCGTGGCGGTGCAGACCGTGGCGGTGGCGGTGGTGCTGGCCGCGCTGTCCGGCGTCATGGGCGGCGAGATCGTGATGCTCGGGCTCGTGGCGCTGCCGCAGATGCTGCGCCTCGGCTACAACAAGTACATCGCCATCGGGGTGATCTGCGCGGCCGGCTCGCTCGCCACGCTCATTCCGCCCTCCATCATCATGATCGTCTACGGCCTCTCGGCGGATGTGGCGATTGGCGACCTCTTCCTGGCAGGCGCCGTGCCGGGGCTGATGCTGGCGACGTTCTACGCGATCTACGTGGTCGTCCGCTGCAACATGAGCCACGATCTCGCGCCCACGGCCGAGGAGGTGGCGCGCATCCAGGGGCCGATCGAGATGACCGGGGAGAAGCGCCTCGCGGTGATCATGTGCATCCTGCTCATCGGCGCCGTCATGGGCTCGATCTATGCGGGCATCGCGAGCGTGACCGAGGCCGCGGCCGTGGGCGTGTTCGGCGCGATCCTGGTGGCGCTGGTCCGGCTCCAGTTCAACTGGACGATGTTCCAGCAGGCCCTGGCAGGCACCATGAGCACCGTGGGCACCATCATCTGGCTGATCCTCGGCGCCGTGGCCTTCGTGGGCATCTACAACCTGATCGGGGGCGCGAACTTCATGCGCTCGCTCTTCGCCGATCTCGGCCTGCCCGCCATCGGGATCATCTTCGTGATGATGGGGATCCTGATCATCCTCGGCACCTTCATGGAGTGGATCGCCATCGTCTTCATCACCGTGCCCGTCTTCGCGCCGGTGGTGCGGGACATGGCGCCGGAACTGGGGCTCGAGCCCGCCTGGGCGGCGGTGTGGTTCGGGGTGCTCTTCGTCATGAACATCCAGATCTACTTCCTCTCGCCACCCTTCGGGCCGGCCTGCTTCTGGCTCAAATCGGTGGCGCCGGCGCATATCACGCTGCAGCAGATCTTCGCGGCGGTGCTGCCCTTCATCTGCCTGCAGATCATCGGCCTCGCGCTGGTGATGATCTTTCCCGAGATCGCGCTCTTCCTGCCCCGGCTTCTCGGCAGCTGACGCTGCCGAGACCGGGCGCCGCGTCTGGCACTGCGCTTGTGGAGAGGATCGACCCGCGGCGCGGGGCGGAGGCCGGTGCTTGGGGCCAAGGGAAAGAGGGGCTGGGGAGGACCCGCGGGGCGGGTCTCGTCCGAGCGTTCTGCAAGGGACGGGCCGCGTCAAGGACGAGCGGGCGTTGCCCGTCGCTGCGCGATCCTTGACCCGGCCCGTCCCTTGCGAGGCGGTACTATGGGCCTACCAGATGGCAGGCTCGGGGGTTTCGCCGCCGAAGCCCGTTTCGAGACAGTCGAAATCGCAGCCCGTATCCGCCTGGCCGATATGCTGGGCGTACATCCAGCCATAGCCACGGGTGTAGCGGGGCGCGGGCGGGGTCCAGGCCGCGCGGCGGGCCTCGAGCGCCTCGGGCGAGAGATCCACATGGATCGTGCGGGCATCGATATCGATCGCGATCATGTCGCCGGTGCGCACGAGCGCGAGCGGGCCGCCGATGAAGGCCTCTGGCGCGGCATGCAGGATGCAGCAGCCATAGGAGGTGCCGGACATCCGACAATCCGAGATCCGCACCATGTCGCGGATGCCCTGGGCGAGCAGCTTGCGGGGGATCGGCAGCATGCCCCATTCGGGCATGCCCGGCCCGCCGACGGGGCCCGCATTGCGGAAGACCATGACATGGTCGGGCGTCACGTCGGCCGCGGGATCGTCCGCCCAGGCCTTCATCTCCTCATAGCTGTCGAAGACCACCGCCGGCCCCGCATGCTTCATGAATTTCGGGTCCATGGCCGAGGGCTTCACCACCGCGCCATCCGGGGCGATGTTGCCCTTGAGCACCGCCAGCGCCCCCTCGCGATAGATCGGCCGGTCGAGCGAGCGGATGACATCGTCGTTCCAGACCTCGGTGCCCTCGAGCTCCTCGCCCCAGCTCCGGCCCGAGACGGTGAGGGCGGAGAGATCCAGCGTGGGACCGAGCTGCTTCATCAGCCCCTTGAAGCCCCCCGCATAGAAGAAGTCCTCCATCAGGTACTCCTTGCCGGAGGGGCGGATGTTCGCGATCACGGGCACCCGGCGCGACGCCGCCTCGAAATCGTCGAGCCCGATATCGTGGCCCGCCCGGCGCGCCATGGCGATCACGTGGATGATGGCGTTCGTGGAGCAGCCCATGGCCATGGCCACCGCGATGGCGTTGAGAAAGGCCGTGTGCGTCAGCACCTTCTCGGGGCGCAGATCTTCCCACACCATCTCGACGACCCGTCGCCCGCAGGCCGCCGACATGCGGATATGCCCCGCATCCGCGGCGGGGATCGACGAGGTGCCCGGCAGGCAGATGCCGAGCGCATCGGCGATGCCGGTCATGGTGCTGGCAGTGCCCATGGTCATGCAGTGGCCGTAGGAGCGCGCGATACCGGCGACCACATCCTGCCACTCGCCCATGGAGGTGACGCCCGCGCGCACATTCTCCCAGTTCTTCCAGATGTCCGAGCCCGAACCCAGCACCTCGCCCTTCGCATGACCGCGCAGCATGGGGCCCGCGGGGAGGTAGACGCAGGGAATGCCCATCGAGATCGCGCCCATCAGAAGCCCCGGCGTAGTCTTGTCGCAGCCCCCCATCAGCACCGCGCCGTCGATGGGGTGGGAGCGCAGGAGCTCCTCCGTCTCCATCGCCAGGAAGTTCCGGTACATCATGGTGGAGGGCTTGACGATGGGCTCGGAAAGCGAGATCGCCGGCAGCTCCAGCGGAAAGCCCCCGGCCTGGTAGACGCCGCGCTTCACATCCGCCACGCGCTCGCGGAAATGGGCGTGGCACTGGTTGATGTCGGACCAGGTGTTCACGAGGGCGATCACGGGCTTGCCCGTCCAGTCCTCCGCGCCATAGCCCATCTGCATGATGCGGCTGCGGTGGTTCCAGCTGCGTTGCGTGTCGTCCTGCGCGAGCCAGCGGGCGCTGCGCAGCTCCTCGTAAGCCTTGGTCATTGTCGTCCTCCCTGGCGCCCCCCTCTTGGCGGCGAGGCTCGCGCCAGTCTCGCGGCTCAGGCCCCGCCTGTCAGCACCCAATAAACGGCGGCGAGAAAGAGCGTGGAGAGGAGCGAGAAGCGCCAGTTCCAGAACCAGGTCATCGCCCGGCCCGAATGGCCCGTGGACTGTTCGACCATCAGCACCACCGTGGCGAAGGGCGAGGTGGTCATCGACAGCGCCCAGCCGCAGGAGATGGCGAGCGCGGCCCAGGTGACATCGGCGGGGATCACCGGCAGGTCGGCGATCAGGCTGCCGATGAACACGGCCATCATGATGGGGCTGAGGGCGAACTGGCTGAGGACGGCGACGCTGACGGAGAGGGCGAGGAGGAAGAGCCAGCCGGGCATGGCCGCGAGCCCAATGACCGCCGCCCATTCCGCCGAGGGGATGATGCCGGCGGCCGCCCGCCCGATGAAGCCGGAGCAGGCCAGGGTAACCGCCAGGGGGGCTGCGCCGGGCAGATAGCCCCGAAGGATCGCGCCCGCGCGCATCGCCGCCGCCCGCGCGCGGCTCGCCGGTGCGCCCTCGGCCTGCAGGCCGAGCCAGGCGAGCATGATGATGGGGCTCGCCATCATCAGGCCGAACACTACCGAGCCGTCGAACGCCATCATCGCCGCGAGCGTGAGGCCCAGCAGCGCCAGCGCCACGCCCGCGAACTGCGCATAGGCCGCGCCCGGAAAGGGCGGTGCCGCCGCCGGGGCGTTTGCCGCAAGGCGGCGGCGCACGGCACGCCAGGTCCAGCGGTCCTCCGCCCAGCCGATCAGCGTCATCGCCATGGCGATCCCGAGGCCGAGCGCGATCCAGGGCAGCCGCTCCGCCTCCGGCAGCAGCGTTGCCAGCACCAGCGGCGCCACCGCCGTGGGCGACCAGACCACGCCCCAGGCGAAGCCCCGCAGCATCGCGGTCAGCTGCCGCCGCTCGCGGATGGGCTGCAGCGCATCGGCCGTGTTCGCCTCCGAGCCCTGGCGGATCAGCGGCGTCAGCAGGCTCACCACCCCGAGATTGAAGAGCTGCGCCATGAAATGCGTGCCGAGGAACACCGCGAAGTAGCGCCGTCCGGAAGGCTGCTTGGTGAGGTAGAGCCCGCAGGTCCGGATCGCCGCAGAGGTGGTGGCAGCCTGCTGGATGAGGCCGATCAGCAGGATGAAGGCCATCAGGAAGGCCGCCTGGTCGAAGGCGCTGCGCACGACGGCACCGGGATCGTCCGCCAGCCAGTAGGCCAGCCCCGCCAGCGTGGCGCAGAAGCTGAGAAGGTAGATCTCGCGCAGCCCGAACCGCGGGAAGGTGAGGAGCGCGACGGCGATCACAGCGATGTCCGCCGCCCAGTTCGCAAGCGCCACCCCCGCGGCGAGGTAGAGCAGCTCCGCCCCCATCACCGTCAGCAAGGCTACCGTCACCGCCCGGTCGAGCAGGGGGCGCGGTGCAAGGGCGGGCGCGTCAGGGCGCGTGGCGGGGTCCGGCGTGGGCATGGGGCCTGGGCGGCGGGCTGGCGGGGACAAGCGGTGCCCGCATCAAATCACGCGGCGCCGCGCACGGCCAGCGCCCTTCCCAGCCGGCAAACCGGCCTGTACGCCAGCGGGATGACCGATTGGCCCGACAGCTTGCCCGAGCAGGGGCTCGGCGAAGAGGCGGTGCTCGCGGCGCTTCGCCCGACCATGGCGGCGCGCTCCACCGCGCTCGGCAGCACCGATGCGCTCGCGCATATGGACCCGTCCCCGCCCGCTATCGCCGCCGAGGTGACGGGGCTGAACGCCGCGCTCAACCAGAACCTGCTGCACCCCGATCTGAGCCCGCTGGCGACCGAGGCCGAGGCCCGTGTCATCGCCTGGCTGGCCCCGCATTTCGGCATGGGCGCGGGGCATATGTGCGGCGGCTCGACGCTCGCGAACCTCACGGCGCTCTGGGCCGCGCGCGAGCATGGCGCACGCCGCGTGGTAGCCTCCGCGGAAGCGCATCTCTCGGTGCCCAAGGCCGCGCATATCCTGGGGATGGCCTATGAGAAGGTGTCGGTGGATGCGCTCGGCCGGCTCGAGGCAGCCGCCCTGCCCTCCCTCGACGATGCCGCCCTCGTGCTCACCGCCGGCAGCACGGGGCGCGGCGTGATCGACCCGCTCGCCCGGCCTGCGGGCTGCCGCTGGCTGCATGTGGACGCAGCCTGGGCAGGCCCCCTCCGCCTCACCCGCCATGCCGCCCTGCTGGACGGGGTCGAAGAGGCGGACAGCGTCGCAATCTCCGCCCACAAATGGTTCTTCCAGCCGAAGGACAGCGGCATCGTCCTGTTCCGCGACCCGGCGGCGGAGGAGCGGGTGAGCTTCGGCGGCGGCTACCTCGCCCGACCGAATATCGGCGTGCAGGGCTCGCGCGGCGCCGTCGCCCTGCCCCTCCTCGCCACGCTCCTTTCCTGGGGGCGGACGGGCCTCGCTGCGCGGCTCGAGAAATGCGTGGCCGATGCCGAAGCGCTGGCGGATCGCATCGCGGCCGATCCGCGGCTCGAGCTCCGCCAGCCGCCAGCAACCGGGGTGCTCAACTGGCGCCCGCACGGCGGCGATGCGGGGGCGCTGGCCGAGCGGCTTCGGGGCACCAGCTCGACCCTGCAGACAGCGCACACCCTCTGGCTCCGCCAGGTCGCGGCGAACCCCGCTGCCAGGGTCGACGCGGTCTGGGCCCGGATCGAGGCGGCGCTCGCCCCCTGAATGGCCGCTTGTCTGCTGCCCCCCCAGCCGCCATCCTGCACGCAGAGAAGCGCGGGGCAGCCCGTCACCGCGCCAGAACATGTCCGAGGGAGGACACGCCATGAACCCCGGCGGCCTGCGCGCCCGCATCCTCGCCCGTGAGGCGCTGTGCGGCACATTCGTCAAAACCCCCAGCCACGAGATGATGGAGCTGCTCGCCATGAGCGGGCTCGACTTCGTCTGCCTCGACGCGGAACACGCGGCGTTCGACCGGGCGCGGATGGATCTCTGCCTCGCCATGGCCCGGGCGCTCGACCTGCCGGCGCTCGTGCGCGTGCCCGAAGGCACGCCCGCACAGGTGCTGATGGCGCTCGACAGCGGGGCGACGGGTGTGGTGGTGCCCCATTGCTACTCCGTCGAGAAAGCCGAGACGGTGACGCGTGCCGCGCATTTCGGCCGGGGCGGGCGCGGCTTTGCCGGCTCCACGCGCTGGGCGGGCTTCGCGACCAAACCCATGGCCGATGTGCTCGCGATGGATGACGATGTGGTGGTGCTCGGGCAGATCGAAGAGCCCGAGGGCGTGGCCGCCGTGGGCGAGATCGCCGCGGTCGACGGGCTGGACGGGCTCTTCGTGGGCCCGGCCGACCTCGCCGTGTGCTACGGCGTGACCGACATTGCCGACCCGCTCGTGCGCGACGCCATCGGCAAGGTGGGCGAGGCCGCGCGCGCCCATGGCAAGGCTGCCGTCACCTTCGCGCCCTCGCCCGCGATGACGCAGCCGCTGCGCGCCCTCGGCGTGAGCATGTTCTTCTTCG
>JBCBHB010000002.1:0-18274 GCA_038526025.1 Pseudomonadota bacterium | reverse complement strand
GCTGCTGGCGGACGAGCCCACGGGCAATCTCGATCCAGAAACGTCGGACCGTGTCTTTGCCATGCTGCTCGACCTGGTGCGCTCCACCGGCCTCGCGGCCCTGGTGGCAACCCACAACCACGCCCTGGCCGCGCAGATGGATCGCATCGTGCGGCTGGAAGGCGGCAAGCTGACCACGTAGCCGGCCGCCTGGACCGGGGGTGATCGCTCAGGAGCGCCCGCCAGTCATGGCGCAGAGAAGCTCGAACATGATCGTCGCGCCGTTGAGGGCGGTGATCCCGCCGGCGTCCCAGGGCGGGGAGACCTCGACCATATCCGCGCCGCGAATGTCGAGCCCGGAAAGCATGCGCACCATTCCTTGGGCTTCGCGCATGGTAAGCCCGCCCGCCTCGGGCGTGCCGGTGCCAGGGGCGAAGGCGGGATCGAGCGCATCGATATCGAAACTCACATAGCAGGGCGCGTCGCCGACGATGCGGAGCGCCTCTTCCATGCAGGCCCTCCAGCCCCGCTCCTCGACCTCCTCGATCAGCATGACGCGCATGCCGCTGTCGTAGGAGAACTGCCACATCTCGCGCAGGAAGAGGCTCCCGCGGATGCCGATCTGGACCACGCGCTCCGGCACCAGCAGGCCTTCGTCGACAGCGATCTTGAACGGTGCGCCATGGTGAAAGCGGGAGCCGCCATAGTCGTCGCCCGTATCGCAATGGGCATCGATATGGATCATGCCGAGGGGCGCATCCTTCGCGATCGCGCGCAGGATCGGCAGGCTGATGGAATGGTCCCCGCCGCAGGTGAGGGGACGGATACCGGCGGCATGGACGGCCGCGAACTGCTCTTCGATTTCCGCGTGGGCCGGGATGAGGTCGAAGGGCCGGCGGATCCAGGCGTCCCCGATATCGGCGATGCGCGCATGGGAGAACGGCGCGGCACCGGTGGCCTGGTTGACCTTGCGGATGAGAGAGGACTGGTTCCGCACTTCGCGGGGGCCATGCCGCGGGCCCGGCCGGTTCGTGACGCCGCCATCATAGGGCACGCCGATAACCCCGATGTCAGGGCGTTCGCCCTGCGGGATGGCATCGACGTTGTCGTAATAGGGGAGGCGGAAGAAGCTCGGCAGGCCCGTGTAGCGGGGCCGGGCTTGCGGGTCGTCGTCGGTCATCTCGGTGTCCTCGGCGCGGGGCGGCAGGTGCCTTTTGCCGCGCCGAGGCGAATTCATCAATCGGTCTGGCCGATCAGTTCATGTCGAACGACTCGTAGATGCCCGAGAAGTCTTCGCTCTCGTACGGCGGACCGAAGAGCGCGGTGTAGAGCAGGTTGTCGCCGGTACCAAAGCCACCGAGGAACGTGCCGCTGACGATGCTGTTCGTCGGGAAGACCGCGTCCATATCGACTTCGAAGTCGAAATCGAAGTTCGGCGTCTTCACCGGGCCCTTCACAGGGCCTCTGACCGGGCCGTTGCACTCTTCAACGTACTCGGGACCTTCGTCGTTGCTGTCGATCACCGCAACGCGCTCCATAACAACGATGGACTCGCCGCCGTGCTCGTTGTTGTAGCTGTCTTCGCAGCTGCCACCGCCATGGGCGATGAAATGCAGCGTCTCCATGATCTGGCCGGGCGAACCGTTCTTGAAGAGGTTGAACATACCTGCGCTCCTTTACATGACGTTAACCCGCTACAGGAATTCCACCGGCCCTACGTTAGGTCAAGGTGCAATTCATAGACGCTCTCCGGTGTGTGGAATTCCTGCCATGGTTGCAACGCATCAAGGAATCCCGTCACACATCTGTTGCAATTGCACCAAAATTGAACGCGCCGTGTCCTAACGAAACGTAAAGCATTGGTCGCGCTAGAGAGTTATGGTTAAGCGCAGCTTAGGGCTTTTGCTGAAGGCTTAATCGCTCCTTAATGTCCCTGCGAGTCGGACGCGTCCGATGGTTGCACCCCGGTCGAAGAACTCGGCCAACCGTCAGTTTCGGGGATCGGGGGAATTCATGAAGTTCAATCTCGCAGCGGCTTGCCTCGTCGTCATCGCTACCGTGCTGCCCGCTCAGGCCAACGATCGCGCCGACGACTGGGCCGATGACCTGGGCGATCGTCGCGCAGCCTTCGAGGGCGCCTATGCCGGCGTGCAGGCCGGGGGCGGTACCACGGATGTGACGCTCATCCTGGGCGGCGTCGGCATCGGGGATGTGTCACTCGCCAGCATCGAGGGCGGTGTGTTTGCAGGGTACGCCATGCGTCATGATCGGTTCGTCGGCGGCGTCGAGTTGGAAGGCGTCTATGTGGGCGGATCGGACGAGATCGATGCCCCTTTCGGCAACGCGGAGGTGGAAACGCGCGGCGCCGTGGGCGCAAGCCTGATCGCCGGTGTTGTGGTGGCCGATGAGGTGCCGGCGATCGCGCTTGGCGAGGGTGGGGGCAGTGTCATGCTCTATGGCCGCGTGGGCTACCGCGCGCTCTTTGCGAAGATCGATGCCGCTGGCGACGCGGGCACCGATGCTTTCCACGGCCTGCGCGCAGGCGGCGGCGTTGCGGTTCAGCTGACGGACAACCTGGCGTTGCGTGCCGAGTACACGCGGGTCCAGTACCGCGAGCAGCGGTATGGCGGCGGTCGGAACACACTGACGGTGGGGCCGAGCGGAAACCTCGCAAGCATCGGGCTCAGCTGGCGTTTTTGAGACCTGCGACCGCGACGCTGGCGCTCAGCTGCCAGAACGGCCAGGAAGACTGGGGATCTCGCCGAGCCAGGGCAGCGCGGTTTGGGTGCCGGTCTGGCGGCGGGGGGCGAGGGTGGCGGCCTCTGCCAGAATGCCGGTGCGCAAGAGGAAATCCGCCCCCCGGTCGTCGGCATCCGTCGAGTGTATCCCCGTGCCGCAGGTGCCGCAGAAGGCCAGTGCCCGGCGCCCGCCGCCCGCCGTCTTCATGATGTAGAAGCGCGGCGTGCCGACGATGGGATAGAAGGCGTTGCGGCGACAGGGGACGACGGTAAGAAACGCGGAGGAGGACAGCACCTGGCTGTCCTGGCTGTGGCAGATGAAGACCTCCTCCGGGTCGATCTCCGCCTCGAAGGTGATCTCGCCGCAATGGCAGCGTCCATGGACGATCATGCCGCCCCCCGCTCCGGCGCCCGACCTGTATTCGTGTGAGAAGTGGGCGCTATCCGACTGATCCATAATGACCTCATGCTAGCATGACGGCGCGGTGACGCCAGTGCACGCGGTGTATGCACGCGTTCGACGGTGAAATCCGTTGCATTCGTCCCGCGCTCGACACCCGGTGTGAGTCGGGTCTTCGATGCATGGTGCGGGGCGCGGGGGGCCGCTAGGCTCCGGGCATGGACCCGCGATTCATTCACCTCCGTGCCCGCTCCGCCTTTTCGCTCCTCGAAGGGGCGATCCATGTTAAGAAGCTGCCGGGCCTTGCGGCCGGGCTGGGGATGCCGGCGATCGGGTTGGCGGACAGCGGTAACCTGTTCGGAGCGCTGGAGTTTTCGGAGTCGGCGGCCAAGGCGGGTGTGCAGCCGATCATGGGCCTCACCCTCGATGTGCTGCCCGAACGGCCGAAGCCCGGGGAGAAGGTGCTGCCGCCGGCACCCCTTGTGCTGTTCGCGCAGGACGAGACGGGGTGGCTGAACCTCATGGCGCTGACCTCCGCCGCCTATCTCGAGACGCCGGACAGCGCGGAGCCGCATGTGCTGCTGGCGGCGGTGGAGGCGCATAGCGACGGGCTGCTGTGTCTCACCGGTGGGGTAGAAGGCATTGTGGCGCAACAGTTTTCTCATGGCCGTGCCGCCCAGGCCGAGGCGATTTGCGCGCGCCTCGAGGCCGCCTTCCCGAACCGGCTCTACATCGAATTGCAGCGCCATGGAGCGAACGGTGCCACCCCCGAGGAGGCAACGGTGGAGGAGGCGCTCATAGGGTTGGCCTACGACCGCGCCCTGCCACTGGTGGCGACGAACGCGGTGTATTTCGAGAGCCCCGGCATGTTCGAGGCGCATGATGCGCTGCTGTGCATCGGGGAGGGGAGGTATGTGAACGAGGCCAATCGTCGGCAGCTGACGCCGGAGCATTGGCTGAAGCCCGCGGACGCGATGATGGAGCTGTTCGCGGATCTGCCGGAAGCAATCGAGAACACGGTCGAAATCGCCAAACGCTGTGCCTACCGACCGCGGACGCGCGACCCCATTCTGCCCCGCTTTGCGGAGGACGAGGTGGAGGAGCTGCGCCGCCAGTCGAAGGAAGGGCTCGCGGCCCGGCTGGCGGTGATCCCGCATGCGGCGGAGGTTTCCGAGTATGAGGCGCGGCTGGAATACGAGCTCGGCATCATCGAGCGCATGGGCTTCCCCGGCTACTTCCTGATCGTGGCGGACTTCATCAAATGGGCGAAGGCGCACGACATTCCGGTGGGGCCCGGGCGCGGTTCGGGCGCGGGCTCGCTGGTCGCCTATGCGCTGACGATTACCGACCTCGACCCGCTGCGCTACGGCCTTCTCTTTGAGCGGTTTCTCAACCCTGAACGCGTGAGCATGCCCGATTTCGACATCGACTTCTGCCAGGACCGGCGAGAGGAGGTGATCGAGTATGTCGCCGAGAAATACGGGCGGGACCGCGTGGCGCAGATCATCACCTTCGGCGCGCTTCTTTCGAAGGCGGCGGTGCGCGACGTGGCGCGGGTTCTGCAGCTTCCGTTCAGCGTGGGCGACCGGCTCTCGAAGCTCATCCCGATGGAGGGGGTGAAGCCTGTCTCCATCAAGAAGGCGCGGGCGGAGGAGCCGCGCTTTGCCGAGGAGGCGGCGCGGGAGGAGAGCATCGGCGTGCTTCTGGATATCGCGGAGAAGATCGAGGGGCTCTACCGCAACGCCTCCACCCATGCCGCCGGCGTGGTGATCGGGGACCGGCCGCTGCCGGAGCTTGTGCCGCTCTACAAGGACCCGAAATCCGACATGCCGGCGACCCAGTTCAACATGAAATGGGTGGAGCCGGCGGGGCTTGTGAAGTTCGATTTTCTGGGCCTCAAGACGCTGACGGTGATCCAGAACGCGGTGGATCTGCTGAAGCTGCGGGGCATCGCGCTCGATATCGGGACCATCCCGCTCGACGATCCGGAGACCTACGCGCTTTATGGCCGGGCCGATACCGTGGGCGTGTTCCAGGTGGAGAGCGCGGGCATGCGCGACGCGCTCCGCCAGCTGCAGCCCACGGTCATCGAGGACATCGTGGCGCTGGTGGCGCTCTACCGCCCGGGACCGATGGAGAACATCCCGCTCTATTGCGACGTGAAGAACGGTCGGAAGAAGCGGCAGGGCATCCACAAGCTCATCGACCCCATCCTGGACGAGACGCAGGGCATCATCGTCTACCAGGAGCAGGTGATGGAGATCGCCCGGAAGATGGCGGGCTACAGCCTTGGCGGGGCTGACATGCTCCGCCGCGCCATGGGCAAGAAGATCCAGGAGGCGATGGATGCGGAGCGGCCGAAATTCCTGAAGGGCGCGGCCGAGAACGACGTGGACGAGAAGAAGGCGATGGAGGTCTGGAACCTCCTCGACAAGTTCGCGAATTACGGCTTCAACAAGTCCCACGCCGCGGCCTACGGGCTGGTGAGCTATCAGACCGCCTGGCTGAAGGCGAACCACCCGGTGGAGTTCATGGCCGCGGTCATGAACCTCGACATCAACCTCACGGACAAACTGGCGGGCTTCGTGCAGGAGGCGCGCAGGCTGGGCATCGAGGTGGCGCCGCCTTGCGTGAACCGGAGCCAGGCGCGCTTCACCGTGGCCGAGGGCCGGATCCTCTACGCGCTCGGCGCGCTGAAGGGTGTGGGCGTGGAAGCGATGCGTCTGGTGGAGGAGGGGCGTGCCGACGGGCCGTATCGGGACCTTTTCGACTTTGCGCGCCGGGTGCCGCTCAAGCTTCTCGGCAAGCGGGCGCTGGAGATGATGGCCCGGGCGGGCGCGCTCGATGCGCTCGATGGGAACCGGCGGCGGGTGTTCGAGAGCCTCGACCGGCTGCTCGAATACTCGGCGGCGCATGCGGAGGAGAAGGCGTCGGGTCAGGTCTCGCTCTTCGGCGGGGGCGACGAACTGCCGCCGCCCCGGCTTTCGGCGTCGGAGGACTGGCTGCCGGGGGACCGGCTGGCGCAGGAGCATGCCTCGGCGGGGTTCTACCTCTCGGGCCACCCGCTCGATGTCTATAAGGATGTGCTGGAGGCGAAGAAGATCCGCACCCATGGCGACTTCCTGGCGCGCTGCGGGGCGCATGGCGGGGGCGGGCGGCTGGCGGGCACGCTGGGCGAGGTGCAGGTGCGCAAATCGGCGCGGGGCAACCGGTTCGCCTATCTCAAGTTCTCCGACCCTTCCGGCGGTTACGAGGTGATGGCCTTCAGCGACGCGCTGCAGGCGGCGGAGGCGTCCGGCCTGCTCGAGACGGGTGCGAACCTGGTGCTGACGGTGGAGACGGAAGGGGAGGCCGCGGGCGGGCGCATCATGCTGCGCGGGCTGCAGCCGATTGCGGAGGTGACGGCGGACACGGCGACGGGGCTGCGCGTGCATCTGGCCACGCAGGATGCGCTGCCTTCGGTTGAGAAGCGCCTGGCGCTCGGCCGGCACGCGGCGTCGGAGGGGCGCACGAAGTCGAAGGGGCAGGGGCAGGTCAGCCTCGTGCTCGCGCTCGACGATATGGGGACAGAGGTGGAACTGGCGCTGCCGGGCGAGTATCCGGTGGGGCCCGAGATCCGCGGCATGCTGAAGGACATCGCGGGCGTCGCCGCCGTGGAAGCCATGTGACCCGACCGATGAGGAGCATCCGATGAAGACCATTCTGCGTGCCGCCGCCGTGCTTGCCGTGCTGGCGCAGCCCGCCGCGGCGGACGAGGTGGAGGAGACGCTGGAAGCGGCGCTCGAGGCCTACCGGGCGGGCGATGTGGCGACGGCCCAGGCGGAAGTGGACTTCGCGGCCTCCCTCCTCGCCAAGATGAAGGCCGAGAGCCTGGCGGCCTATCTGCCCGCGCCGCTGGAG
Source organism: Pseudomonadota bacterium (assembly GCA_038526025.1). Classification (GTDB taxonomy): domain Bacteria; phylum Pseudomonadota; class Alphaproteobacteria; order Rhodobacterales; family Rhodobacteraceae; genus Thermohalobaculum. The sequence continues at coordinate 11,257 of JBCBHB010000002.1, read as the reverse complement.
GGCTGGGAGATGACCGAGGAGAACGCCGGCGCGCAGATGGCGGCGATGATGGGCGGCGGGCTGGTGGCCAATCGCAGCTACCGAGGGCCGGGGGGCGATGTCGACATCACGCTGATGGCGGACAACCCGATGGTCGCCTCGCTGGGCGCGATGCTCTCGAACGCGGCGCTGGCCGGGAGCATGGGGGAGATGCGGCGGATCGCGGGGCAGCGCGCGATCGTGACCGCGGATGGCGAGATCAACGCGATGGTGGCGAACCGCTTCCTCGTCCAGATCGGCGGCAATGCGCCGGTAGAGGCCAAGGAGGCCTATTTCGGCGCCATCGATTTCGGAGCGCTGAGCAGCTTCTGACGCCCGACCCGCGCGGCATTAACGCGATTTCAGGGTGACTCCGGGATGAGGGGAGCGCGCGCCGGGGGGCGCGCCTTGTCTCGTCCGGCAGCATTCTGAGAGCCCATGCGTACACCGACCGACGCCGAGCAGCTTTACCTCGAACTCATCAACCGTGCGCGGGCCGACCCGGAGGGGGAGCTCGACCTGCTGATCGCCGACCGGGAGAACGGCATCGGCGTGCAGGCGAACATTACGGCGGCGCTGGATTTCTGGCAGGTGGATATCGAGCTGCTCTACAGCCAGCTCGAAGGGGTGGCGCCCGTGGCCCCGCTCGCCTGGAGCCAGAGCCTCGGCCAGTCCGCCACCGTGCACAGCCAGGCGATGATCAATGCGGATCTGCAGGCGCACAACGTGCCGGGCGAGCCGCCGCTGGGCGAGCGGATCACGAATGCGGGCTATGTGGGCTGGAGCCAGGTGGCGGAGAATATCTTCGCCTTTGTCGAGGATCCGGTGCAGGGCCATGCGGCGTTCTTTATCGACTGGGGGCCGGGCATCTCCGGCATCCAGAACCCGGCGGGACACCGCGATACGATCCTGAACCCGCTCTACCGCGAGGTGGGGATCGGCGAGCTGCCGGTGCCGGAATTCGGCTACCAGATCGGGCCCAACAGCCACACGCAGCATTTCGGCCGACGCGCCGGCACGGACGCGTTCCTGACCGGCGTGGTGATCGAGGACGGGGACGGTGACCGGTTCTATGACATAGGGGAAGGGCTGGGCGGCGTGACGGTGACGGCCTCGGGCGCAAATGGCACCTTCAGCACCGCGACCTGGGAGAGCGGGGGCTATACGCTGGAGCTTGCGCCCGGCAGCTACACGCTCACCTTCTCGGGCGGCGGCCTGGCCGGGACGATCAGCCGGCCGGTGACGATGACGGCGCTCAACCAGAAGCAGGACGCCGTGGCGGGGGATGCCATGACGCCCGGGGAGCGGATTGTGGGCGGCAGCGAGGACGAGACGCTGATCGGCACGCCGGGGCCCGACACGATCATCGACCGCGGCGGCTCGAACAGGCTCGAGGGCCGCGAGGACAACGACCGGCTGATCACCGGGGAGGGGAACGACATCGCGCTCGGCGAGGCGGGCGACGATGTGATCAAGACTGCCGGCGGGAACGACACGGTGGAGGGCGGCGCCGACAACGACATCATCCTCTCGGGCGTCGGCGACGACCGGGTGTTCGGCGACGGGGGCGACGACACGCTGAAGGCCAGCGAAGGGGACGATTTCGTCTTCGGCGGGCCGGGCGATGACGAGATCTTCGGCTGGCGCGGGAACGACACGGTCTCCGGCGGGGCGGGCGACGATGTGGTGCGCGGGGATTTCGACGAGGACCGGCTGGAGGGCGGGCCGGGCAACGACCGGGTGCAGGGCGGGCCCGGTCGGGATGTCTTCGTCTTCAGCGACGGGTTCGACGAGGACCGGATCCTGGACTTCAACACCGCGCTGGAGAAGCTCGACTTTCGAAGCCACAGCCTCGTCAACGGCCTGGCGGACCTCGAGATCAGCCAGGTGGGCACCTCGGTGCTGATCCTGACGCCGGATAGCGGGCGGATCGTTCTTGCCAACAACGTGGTGGAGACGATCAGCGCCGGCGACTTCATTTTCGTGTGAGGGGCAGCTGGATGGAGAGAAGCGATAGTGGCGCTACGACGGCGGATGCCGGATCGGGTGCGCAGGTGGACCGGGCGGCGCTGGAGGAGTTCATCGAGGCAGGGGGCGTTGCGCTGCTCGACGCGCTGGCCGAGGCGGCCGCTGCCGACGCGGCGGTGCAGTTCGCCTCCCTCGTGGATTTGAGCCACGGGCCATGCGCGGCGGCGGCCGAGCATGCGCTGCACACGCTGAAGGGCACGGGCGCGAGCCTTGGCCTGGTGCGCTTTGCGGCGGAGGCGGAGCGTCTCCTCGACCGCGCCCGCCATGGGCAGCTGCCAGAGGTTGCGGAATGCGAGGCGCTTGCAGGGCGCTGGGCGGCGGATTTCGACGCGTTCAGGACGCTCTGCGAGGCCTACCGCGACGCGGACGCCTGAACGGCGCCGCCATCGACGATGCGCCTGCTCCGAACGGGCGGTTCTTGCGCCTGAGAGAGAAGCGCACGCTCCGGGCTCAGCTCGAACAGGACGGCGGAGACATCATCGTCGGGCCTGCGCCCGCCAGAGGCGGCGAGCAGGGTTTCCGCCAGCTTCGGCAGGAAACCCGTGACGGGCTGCGATTTGAGACCATGGAGCAGGCGGGCGAAACCGCTCGTTCCGAGCATGCCGTCGCCATCCGCCCCGACCTCTGCCTCGGTAATCCCGTCGGAGTAGAGGATCAGGCGCTCGCACGGTGCGAGCGTGAAGGTGCCGACGCTGTACTCCGCCAGATCGAAGAGGCCGACGGGCGGCCCGGCCCCGTCCTCCTCGAACCGCACGTCGCCGGAAGGGGCGAGGACGGCGGCGGGGGAGTGACCGGCCTGGCAGATCTGGACGTTGCCGGTGGAGAGATCGACGACCGCATAGGCCATGGTGAAATAGACATCGTGCTCCATCGACGCACGGCAGCGGCGGTTGAGCTCCGCCATCACCGCGTCGGGCGACAGGGCGCTCAGCGCGCCGTCGGGCCCCGGCTGGAGGGCGATGTTGCTGGCAGGGTCCGGCGGCGCGAAGTACTGGGCGAGACGGACGGCCAGAAGCGCCGCGGCCACGCCATGCCCCGCAACATCGATGGAGTAGAGCCCCACCTTGTCGCCCCCGATCTCGAAGAAGCCGACATGGTCCCCGCCCACATGACCGGCGAAGCGGCAGAGCGTCGCGACCGCGCAGCCGTTCACGACCGCATCGGCAGGGGGAAGCTGATCGCGCTGAAGGATGGCGGCGGCGGCAAGGTCCACCTCGACCGCGTTGTAGAGCTTCTGAAGCTCCTTCAGCGCCGCCTCCGTTGCCTGCTTCTGACCGGCGAGGCGACGCTCCATGGAGACAATGCGCGTGCCGGCCGTGAGCCGCGCCTTGAGTTCCACGGCGTTCACGGGCTTCATAAGGAAGTCATCCGCCCCCGCATCGAGCCCGTCGCTCACCGCGGCGCTGCCCGTGCGCGAGGTAAGGAGCAGGATGTAGATGAAACCGTCCCCCGGTAGCTCCCGGATCGCGCGGCAGAGACCCGGACCGTCGAGCTCAGGCATCATCCAGTCCGTCAGCACCATGTCGACAGGGCTGGTTTCGAGCACCTTGAGCGCCTGGATGCCGTCCTGCGCCTCGAGCACCGCGAAGCCCCAGCGCTTCAGATGCGCAGAGAGTGCGATCCGCTGGGTTGCGCTGTCGTCCACCACGAGGATCCGATAGCCCTCGCCAATCCGGACTGTGTCGGCGCTGCCGCCCATCTCTTCTCCGCGAGCCCTGATACCCCGATGATCGCGCGCGAAGATGACGCACGGGTGTTAACTATCTGTGAATGCGTGATTTTCGTCCTTCATTAAGGGTTTCCCCTCTATTGAGTTCCGGTGGGAAGGAAGGAGTGATCCATGAGTGTCGAGATTACGCGCAGCGAGGATATCCTCAACGTCATACTCCCGGGTCCACGGCTCGATGCCGCTGCGGTACCGGTGTTCAAACAGTACATGCAGGACGCCACGGAGCGGCATTCGGGCGACATCACCATCAACCTGCAGCACGTCCAGTTCATCGACAGTTCGGGTCTTGGCGCGATCGTCGGGCTTGCCCGGCGCGTGCCCAATGGCCGGCGCCTGGTGATCGAGGATGTCTGCCCGGCGGTGATGCGGCTCTTCCGGCTTACCCGGGTCGATTCCGTGCTGACCGTTCGCGAAGCGGCGGTGGCGGGGGGCAATGCTTGAGCCGTGCGCCGCGGCTGCCGAGGAGAAGCTTCGTGTCCGCGCGCGTCTCAACGTCTCCCCTGATCTGAGGGAGATTGGCCCTGCGGTCGATGAGGCCGTGCGCGTCGCCACCGCCCCGCATCATCCTTCCCTCTGCCCCGGTGTCGACGAACTCCGGCTGGCGCTGACGGAAGCCCTGAACAACGTGGTGGAGCATGCCGAGCATCCGCCGAACGAGCCGATCAAGATTTGCATCGCCGATGAGGATGACGTGCTCCAGATCTGCATCGAAGACGGTGGCAAGCCGTTGCCGGTGGAGCTGCTGGAGGAGCCGCAGCTGCCGACCGAGCCTGTGATCGAAGAGCCCATGGAGCTCGACGCGCTGCAGGAAGGCGGGTGGGGCTGGATGCTGATACGGGCCTCGACCGCCGGGCTGCAGTATAGCCGCCAAGCCGGGAGAAACCGGCTTTGCCTGGCGTTCTACAGCGCGGCGCTTGCGCCGCCGGCCAGCGCGGTGCTGGCCTTGCCGGCGGCCCTGGGCGAGGGCTGACGATGGTGGATGGCGTTCGCGCGGTCGGTCGTGAAGTCGGTCGTGAAAGGGTGGCGCAGCCGTGAGTATGGATGCAGGCGATGGCGGTGCGCGGATGCCGCAGGACCAGCCCTCGTCTGCGGTGGGAGAGCGCCGTGCCGCGCAGCCCGTAGGCGCAGTCGCGCAGCCGGTGACCTCGGCGCTCAGCCATGAATTGCGCACCCCGCTGAACGCGGTGGCCGGTAGCGCCGAGCTCCTGCTCGAGAGCCGCCTGACCCCACTGCAGCGGCGGCTATGCGAGGCCATCCAGCAGAGCAGCGAGGCGATGCTCGCGGTGATCGACGACCTGGTGACGCTGGCGGCGCGGGAGGATGCGGGCCTCGCGCTGCCCGAGCAGAGCGCCGATTTCCGGCGGGTGTGCGAGGAGGCGCTGCAGCTCGTCCGCCCCTTGGCCGAGCAGTACGGGGTGGTGCTGCTCTTCCCCGATGCGTCGATGCCGGGCGATGGCATGGTGGGGGTGGACCGGCTCCGCCTGCGCAACCTGCTGGTCTGTGCGTTGCGCAAGGCCGTTCTGCTTGCCGCCGATGGCCGCGTCATTTTGCGCCTGACCGCCGATACCGCAGCCGCCGGGCCCCACGAGCGGGCGCCGCTCTGCCTGGTGTTCGAGATCGCCGGGCCGTCCCTCACCGGCAAGCTGCATGCGGCCATTGCCGCGCGCTTCACCGCGCCGGACGACAGTGGTGTCGAACAGGTGGGCGAGGAGGCTGTTGGCTTCGCCCTGCTGCACGCTGTCGCCCGGGCGATGGGGGGGACGCTTGGGCCGGGGGAGCCCGCGGGGGGCGCGGCGGACGGCTTGCTGCGGGTGGCCCTGCGTCTGCCCGCCGCCGGTACGTCGCGCGCCGCGCCGCCGCCGACGCAAGGCGCCGGGCGCCAGCCCGAACCGATGCCGAGCGTTCAGTCGATTTCAGCGGCTGGCGGGGAGGCCGAAGGGCAGGCGGCGGCGCCGACCGTCCTCATCGTGGACGATCATCAGACCAACCGGCTCGTCGCCTCCCATCTGCTCCGGCATTTCGGGTGCACCGTGCTGGAGGCGGTCTCGGGCGTGGAGGCGATCGAGACCGTGGCGCAGACGCGCCCGGACATCGTGCTGATGGATCTTTCCATGCCGGTGATGGACGGGGCGGAGACGACCCGACGGATCCGCGCGATGGAGACGGAGATGGGGCGCGCGCCCGCGGTCATCGTCGCGCTCACCGCTAACGCATTGCGGGAGCACAAGGTTCTGTGCCGGGACGCCGGGATGAACGACTTTCTCACCAAGCCCATCAGGCGCAAGGACATCGCCGGCCTGATCGAGCGCGTGGCCGAAGGCGGGGCTGCTGGTGGGGCGCCCTAGCGCGCCACCATCAGCTTCTGGCGCCCGGCGCGATGGCGTCGAAGCGTTCTGCGAGTGCCGTGTCCTTGTCGCTCAGGCCGCCCGTGTCGTGGGTGGTGAGTTTGACCTCGACGCGATTGTAGACGTTGAACCATTCGGGATGATGATCCGCCGCCTCGGCTTCGAAACCGGCCCGCATCATCCAGGCCATGGCATCGCGGAAGGTTGCGAAGCGGAAGGTCTTGGTGATGGCCTTGCCGTCGTCGCTCAGGGCCCAGCCATTGGCGGCCAGGCTGTCGCTCAAGGTGGTCATGGGTTCTCCTCAGTCGCCGATCTTGCTCTCGGCGACGGAGGTAACGCGCGGTTCTTCGACGACCAGCGTGATGCGGCCGGCGCAGAAGAACGTGCGGCCCATGCGGATGGGGGTGCCGTCGAGCGCGACATCGACTGAGGCGGTGACGAGCAGGGGTTCGTCGATGCGCATGGCAAGATGGCGGGCCACCTCGGACGTGGGCAGTTCGGCGCTGATCCGCGTGGTCTGCCGGCGGTAATCATGCACCCCGGCGGCGGCGAGGGCGGCGGTGATGCCGCGCCCGGTGGACAGCACCTTGCCGAGGCCTGGCAGCCGGTCATGCGCGAAGATGTTGCGGGCATGCGATACGGGCACGTCGTCGGCCATGCTGATGGATTCGTAGGCGAGCACAGGATCCCCCGGCTCGATCCGCAGCGTGGCGGCTTCCTCCGCGCTGGCGCGCAGGGCTTCGAGGCGCACCATGCGGTGGGCGGGCGCGCGGCCGATGGCACGGAGGTTCTCGCTGAACCGCGTGCGCGGGCCGAGCGAATAGTCGAGCGCCGGGCGGCTCGGCGCGTCAGCCAGCACCGCTGCGACGGCGCCGCGGCGAACATGGCTGAGGCCCGCCTCGGCGAGATCGCCCAGCGCGCGGCGCACGGTGTGCCGGTTCACGCCGAAGCGCGTGGCGAGCGCCTGTTCAGATGGAAGCTTCGCGCCGGTCTGGTAACGGCCACCCGCGATCTCACGCGCGAGCGTCTCCCGGATTTCCGCCCAGAGCGCGCGCGGGCGTGCATCGACGCCGTCCACCACCGTACCGACCCGCTCTGTCACGAAAACTTCGCCTTTGTTCTGCACCCAGCCGCTTGCCAGCGCGACGTGCATAAAGGTAGGAGGGGAATGTCTAGTTGTCTAGTCCCTAGGGAAGGCTGCGCAGATGGCCGACGATCACAATATGGCAGCGGTGGCGGATGACAGTGCGCGGGGCGCCTGGCTGGGTCTGCTGGCGCGGGCGGAGCCCTCCAGACTGAAAGAGCTCATTGCGACTGTCGGCACCCTGCCGGCGCATCGCTGGCTGCGGGCGCCCGAGACCGGGTCGGTGATGCTGCGAGGGCGGACGGGCGGCACGGGCGCGCCCTTCAACCTCGGCGAGATGACCGTGACGCGCTGCACGCTCGCGCTGGAGGACGGTACCGTGGGGCATGCGATGGTGCCGGGGCGGGACAAGGCGCATGCGGAACAGGTGGCGCTCGCCGATGCGCTGCTGCAGCGCGACGAGACCCGTTCGGTGGCGGAGGAGCGCGTTCTCGCGCCGCTGGCCGAAGCGGAGGCGGCGGCAGCCGAAGCCGTGGCGGCCAAGGCCGCGGCCACGAAGGTGGACTTCTTCACGATGGTGCGCGGAGAGAACGAATGAGCGGGGCAGCGGCGCTCTACGAAGGCGGGTTTGCGGACCCGGCCCCGCAATCGGCGGCGGCGTTTCGGGCGGCGCTGGAGGCGCTCGCGCGGCCCGGGCGGATCGAGCGGATCGGGGGCTGCCGGCCGCCGGCCGGGCTTTCGCCGGCGGCGGGGGGGCTCCTGCTCAGCGTCGCGGATGCGGACACGCCGGTATGGGTGCCGGAGGGGGCCGAGGACATCGCCGCCTGGACGCTGTTCCACACCGGTGCGCCCCGCGCCCTGCGCCGCGGCGATGCGGCCTTTGCGGCCGGTTCGTGGGACGCGCTGATGCCGCTGACTGACTGGCCCGAGGGCACGGCGGACTATCCGGACCGGGCGACGACGTTGATCGTCGATGTGCCGTCGCTCGAGGGAGGTGACGCGCTGCGGCTCTCCGGGCCGGGCATCAAGGGCGCGACCGAGGTTGCGCCGATGCTGCCGCGGGAGGCGGTGGCGGCGCTGGCGGCCAACAGGGCACGGTTCCCGCTGGGTGTGGATCTCTACCTCGCGGCGGGGGAGGCGGTGATGGGCTTGCCGCGCAGCACCCGTGTCGAGGCTAGCTGAGGAGGCTGCGATGTATGTTGCGGTGAAGGGCGGCGAGCGGGCGATCGAGAACGCGCATGCCTGGCTGGCCGAGCGGCGGCGCGGTGATACCAGCCTGCCCGCGATCAGCCCCGAACAGGTGGCCGAGCAGCAGGGGCTGGCGGTGGCGCGGGTGATGGCCGAGGGCTCGCTCTACGATCCGGGCCTGGCGGCGCTGGCGATCAAGCAGGCGCGGGGAGACCTGATCGAGGCGGTGTTCCTGGTGCGCGCCTACCGGACCACGCTGCCGCGCTTCGGGGCGGCGCTGCCGGTGGAGACTGCGCAGATGGCCTGCATCCGCCGGATCTCCGCCACCTACAAGGATGTGCCGGGCGGCCAGGTGCTGGGGCCGACCTTCGACTACACGCACCGCCTTCTGGACTTCGCGCTGGCTGCCGAGGGGCTGCCCCCGCAGGCGCCGGAAGGAGAGGCGGATACTGCGCCCAAGCCCCATGTGGCGAGCTTCCTGAACCGCGAGGGGCTGATGGAGCCCGTGCCGGAGAGCGAGGCGGAGCCGCCGGACCTTACGCGCGCGCCCCTGGCCTTCCCGGCGGAGCGGGCGCTGCGTCTGCAGGCGCTGACGCGGGCGGATGAGGGCTGGCTGCTGGGGCTCGCCTATTCCACCCAGCGCGGCTTCGGGCGCACGCATGCCTTCGTGGGCGAACTCCGGGTGGGGATGGTGGCCGTGGAGGTCGAGATCCCGGAGCTAGGGATCACCATCGAGATGGCGCGCATCGAGCTGACGGAGTGCGACACGGTCAACCAGTTCACCGGTTCCAAGACCGAGCCGCCGCAGTTCACCCGCGGCTACGGGCTGGTGTTCGGGCACTCGGAGCGCAAGGCGCTGGCCATGAGCCTGGTGGACCGGGCGCTGCGTTGGGAGGAGCTGGGCGAGGACGACACCGGCGCGCCGGCGCAGGACCAGGAGTTTGCCATCGCGCACGGAGACAACGTGCAGGCAATGGGGTTCCTGGAGCACATCAAGCTGCCCCACTATGTCGACTTCCAGTCGGAGCTTCAGCTGATCCGCAAGCTCCGCGCCGAGGCGCTGGAGGCCCAGGCAGCGCAGGAGGCCGCGGAATGAGCTCAGTCCCCGCCGCCGTCGCCCCCGTCGCCATCGCCGAACCAGCCGCCGCCGTCTCCGCTGTCTCCGGAGCACAGGAAGCAGGCCGCGAGCGCGACCGCCGCGAGCCCGACCACGGCGATGTTGTCCTGCAGGTACGTCACGATATCCGGCATGTGAGCGTCTCCCCTTCGCACCCGGGAAGTCTGGCACAGCTTGGGCGATTTTGCATCGGAGAACTGGGATGAGCATGCCCAAGACGGTGGTTTTCGACGTGGGGCAGGTGCTGCTGCGCTGGGACCCGATGCCGGTGCTGGAGGATATTCTCGGCGGGCCGGCGGCGCTGGCGGCGTTCCATGAGAAGGTGGACTTCCCGGCCTTTCACGGAGAGCGGGACCGCGGACGCACGGCGGCGGAGGCCGTGGCGGATATGGAGCGGCTGGCCCCCGAATTCGCCGCGGCGATCGGCACGCTCTACGCGCGCTGGATCGACACCATTCCCTTCGCCATCGAGGAGAGCGTGGCGGTCTTCGAGAAGCTCGAGGCCGCAGGGCTGCCGGTTTATGGCATCACGAACTTCCCGGACGAGGAGTGGCAGCGGACCATCCCGGCCTATCCCTTCCTCGGCCGGTTCACGGATGTCGTGGTCTCGGGCGCCGAGAAGATGGTGAAGCCGGACCCTGCGATCTACGAGCTGCTGCTGGAGCGGAACGGGCTGGCGGCGGAGAGCTGTGTCTTCATCGACGACACGGTGAAGAATATCGACGGGGCGCGGGCTGTGGGGATGGATGCGATCCATTTCACCGACCCCGGCCTGCTGGCCCCGGCGCTGCGGGAGCGGGGGCTGCCGGTATGACGGGTGAGGCCGCTCGCTCAGTTCTGCTCCCCGTCGTCGGCGTTGCCGTTCCGGCGGGCGGCTTCCTCCCGCTCCTCGCGCCGCCAGCGGCGGATCTGGAGCTCGCCCCAGAGCCAGACGAGCACGACGACAACGCCGATCCACACGATGATCGGCACGCCGAAGAGGGCCCACTCGCCCTTGTCCATATAGGCCCAGCTGTCTTCCACCGGCGCCCCTCCCTGCACCTGGAGAAGGTGAGATGACCGTCACCGACTACAACTTCGCCTATCTCGACGAGCGCACCAAGAAGATGATCCGCCGGGCGATCCTGAAGGGGGTCGCGATCCCCGGCTATCAGGTGCCGTTTGCTAGCCGCGAGATGCCGATGCCCTATGGCTGGGGTACGGGCGGGGTGCAGGTGACGGCTGCCTGCCTCGAGCCGACGGACACGCTGAAGGTGATCGACCAAGGGGCAGACGACACGACGAACGCGGTGAGCATCCGCAAGTTCTTCGAGCGCACGGCAGGCGTGGCGGTGACGACCTCGACCGAGGAGGCGACGATCATCCAGACGCGCCACCGCATTCCGGAGGCCGACCTCAGCGAAGGGCAGATCCTGGTCTACCAGGTGCCGATCCCCGAGCCGTTGCGCTTCCTCGAGCCGCGGGAGCCCGAGACGCGGCGGATGCATGCGCTCGAGGAATACGGGCTGATGCAGGTGAAGCTTTACGAGGACATCAGCCGGCACGGGCATATCGCGACGACCTATGCCTATCCGGTGATGGTCGAGGACCGGTATGTGATGGATCCGAGCCCGATCCCGAAATTCGACAACCCCAAGCTCTCGGACTGTGCGGCCATCCAGCTCTTCGGGGCAGGGCGGGAACAGCGGATCTATGCCATCCCGCCCTACACCACGGTGGTGAGCCTAGACTTCGAGGACCATCCCTTC
>JBCBHB010000001.1:0-26205 GCA_038526025.1 Pseudomonadota bacterium | reverse complement strand
TGATCACCGATGGCCAGTACGATGCGCTGACGATCGTCGACAGCTTCGCCTTCTAGGCGCTGGCCGTCATGGTCACCGTCATGGCCACCACCATGGCTACCGTCGGCGTCCCGAGACGCGCCGGTTCGATCGGACAATGCCAGCCCATCCCGCATGGGCCGGCATTCTCCTTCGGCCGCCTCTGGAGGCGATCGCCGTTCCCGAGGCGGCCGGGGACACCCCCGAGAAGTAACCGACGCCATCGGCGGAATATGAATTATGTTCGGTTCCCCTGCTCTCAGGGGTAGAATTACCTTTCGGGGGCGCCTCTGTGGCACCTCTGGGGCGCCGGCTGCACAGCCCGACGCGCCCTGACACACCCGGCCGGATGCGGGATTACGGGCTTTCCCAGCCTCATTGCCCGCGCCAGCCTTCTTCTTTTCTTCAGAGTCTTCTTTCTTCGCGCGCGATTGCGCCCGATGGCGCAAAGGCTTGGCGGCACAGCGCTTACGCCCTGGGGGAGACCGCGCTACCCATCGGGGGCGAGACCTTACCGATGGGGGGCGCTATCCTTACCGATTGGGGGTGTATGGGCAGACCACCACAAGATGCGGTAGCCTGACGGTACGCGATCCGCCTTGCCAGCCCCGAACCGAGCCCGTCATGCCGCCCCTGCCCAAGCCTCTGCCCGCCGATCCAGCGCCGACGCCCCCCGAAGGTAAGCGTCAGGCCATCGCGCCTGCACCAGCACCCGTGCCCGGCCGGCGGCGCACGCTCGATCTGCGCCCGGGCCATGGCGAGATGATCAAGCCCGCCGAGCTCATCGATATCGAGGGCGCCACGGGCCTCACGCTCCAGGCGCGCCGGCTCTACAATCTGCTCATCGCCCATGCCTTCGGGCCGGAGATGGGCCGCGAGGGCCAGGAATGGACCATCGATCTCGCGGCGCTGCGCGGCACCCACAAGGGCAACGAACGCATCGAGGCCTCGATCCTCGCGCTCATGAAGACCATCGTGACCGTGCGCATGGCCGACGGGCGCACCCGGCGCGTCGCACTGCTGGGCGGCAACGACATGGACGACCCCGAGCGCCCGCGCGGCACGCTGAGCTACAGTTTCGACAAGCGCCTGGTGCCGCTGCTGCGCGAGTCGTCCGTCTTCGGCAAGCTCGAGCTCGAGGTGATGCGCGCCTTCTCCACGAAATACGCCCTGGCGCTCTACGAGGCGCTGTCCCGCCGGGTGCGCCTTTCGCATGTCTTCTCGGAGACCTTCGAACTCGACGCCTTCCGCGAGCTGATGGGCGTGCCCGAGGGCAAGCTCGCCACCTATTCGAACCTCAATCTCAAGGCCATCAAGCCCGCGCTCGCGGAGATCAACGCGCTCGCCTCCTTCGGCGTGGCCATCGAACCCGTGAAGCGCGGCCGGCGCGTGGTGGCGGTGAAGGTCTCCTGGTGGCAGAAATCGGTGGAGGAGCTGCGCGCGGCCTATGCCGCCCTCAAGCCCCCCGGCAATGCCCGAGAGACGCCATGAACCGCCCCATGAAGAACCCTGTGAAGCGCGCCGTGAAAAGGGGCGGGGAAGACTACAGGAAAGTTTACACCCCGGCCCTTTGCTGGCACCTTTCTCTTCCAGAGAGTGGATTCCAAGCGTTCTTGCAGCCACAGGAACCCAATCGCGGCCCCTGCGTTAGGCAGCTGGCGGCAATCGGGGCTTGCAGGCCGGGCCGGAAGGCGCTTGAAGCGTGGGATCGGCCGCGCTGCGGTGCGGCGTCATGGGTAACGGGCGAGCCAGGGGGAGAGTGACGGTCATGTCGGCAACACTGCTCACCTTCGCGCGCCGCCAGGCCGGCTGGGACAACGAGGAACGCGCCCTCATCGCCCGGCTCGAGCGGCTCCTGATGGGCGCCGGCCTCGCCGTCGAGGTCGAGCTCGGCGAGACCGATGAGGGCGATCCCTGGGCGGCCTTCTGCAATGCCCATACCGGCGATGTGGTGGTCCATATCGCCCGGCTCGACGGCTACTATCTCGTGGAGGCCGGCGTGCTCGGCCGCGCCATCGAGGGGCGCAGCCTCGCCCATTGCTCCGAACGTTTCTTCGCCGAGGCGGTGCTGGTGGCGCCGGAGCAGCGGCAGGGCGCGGGCCTCTATCTCCATCCCAGCGCCATGCTGGCGGGCATGCTGCTCAGCATCATGCTCTACGCCCAGATGTACGGCCCGCGGCCCGAGATCGCGACGGAGGAGGATGCGGCGGCGGCCGATGGCGCCACCATCGATATCGACGCGTTGATCGCCGCTGCGGAAGCGCGCGAAGGGTCGGACGAGGCTGCTGCCACGGATGCGGAACGGGGCGCCGACGCCGAAGAGATCGCCTTCGAGGCCGAGATGGCCGGCGAGGCCCATGCGGCGGCCGCGGCGAAGCTCCGCCAGATCGTCCAGTCCGTCAGCCAGTTCGTGGCCGCCGAGGCCGGGCGCGAGCGGGCGGCGGATAGCGGCCAGCCCTTCCAGGCCTGGGTGCTGCTGCACTCGGTCGCCATGATCGCCGCCCTCGGGATCGCGGACGAAGGCCAGCTGCGCGGGGCGCTCGACGGGCTCGAGGGCGAGGAGGCGCTCGCCGGCGCGCTCCAGGGCGACGCGATCTGGGAACAGGGCATGGCGGCGGCTGCCGCGGGCCTCGCGCTCGAGGCGCGTGCCGGCCATGCCGCCGCGCCGATGGCCGAGAACGGCGAGCACCGGCAGGACGCGGCCTATGCCAATGGCGACGGGCTGACCCTGGCGGAGGGCGACCCCTTCGGCTTCGCCTTCGCGAGCCTCGAGGATCTCCTCGCCTTCGCACCGGCGGAGAGCGGCACGGACGCGTTGCCGGGCAGCCTCGACGCCGCCTGGCGCCCGAGCTTCGAAACAGGGCTCGAGACGGGTGTCGATGCCAGCTTCGGCGCCGGCTGGTTCGCTGGCAGCGTGTTCCCGGGCGGCGTGTTCCCGGGCGGCCTGGCCACAGCCTTCGGCGGCCTCGCCTCGTTCGACACGAGCTTCGGCGCAGCACCCGAAAGCGGCCGTGCCGAGAAGGCGCCGGCCAGCCCCGCGGCGGTGGCCGAAAGCGTCGCCGGGCTCGCCCCGGTCGCCCTGCCCGTCTCGCGCGTCGAGCCGGCGGCCGAGAGCGCCGCGATCACGAGCGGCGAGCTGACCTTCGCGCTCCGCGACCTCGCCGCCGAGCTCACCGCGGGCCCTTCCGGCCCGACCCTTCTGCAGCTCGCCGGCCTCTCGCTCGACGATGCACCGATGGCAGAGGCGCCGGTGGTGGTCTTCGTGCCCGCCTTCGAAACCCGCGCGCCCGCCGAATACGGCCTCGCCCGCCGCGATGCGCCGAGCTCGGTCTCGGTGCTCGACCAGTTCGCCTTCGTCGCCACCGACGATACGGCCGACCTGATCCCGGCATCGGCGCTGACCGGTACGGCGACAGCGACGCAGCCGCTCCATTACAGCATCGCGCGCGACCCGTTCTTCGCGCTCCTGCGCGACGCGGAGAGCCGGGGCGGCACGACGGATCCGAGCCGGCTCGAGACCCGCCTGATCGACGGCGACGTGGTGCTGATCGACCCGCGGAGCGAGGGCCTGGCCGCGGCCGATCTCGTCACCGTCAGCGTCGACTATGCCGACAGCTCGAGCGCCATCCTGGTCACCGCCCTCGAGACGTTCGACGACTGGCTCGTCTGAGCCTTTCCCGATGACCGACCTTCCCGGCGGCCTCGAAGGCCGGCATCCCAGCACCGCCGCCCGGCTCGCCGCGCCGGCGGAGACCGGGCCGGCCGAGGCCCCGGGCCTTGCCGCCCCCGACCCCGCAGGCAGCCGGCGGACAGGCCGCGCAACCGGGCGCGCCCCAACCACGGAGACCGCGATGGCCGAGGATCCGCGCCGCGCCAAGCCGCTGAAGAAGCTCGAATGGTTCTTCTCGGGCCTCGCCCGGCTCGGCACCACCTATCGCCGCTCGAAGCTCGACAGCCGCCGGCTCGACGACCTCTCCCCCCGGCTCGACGGTGCGGAGAACGACCTCCGGCACGGCCTCGGCCGGCTCGACGATCTGGCCGCCGATGCCCATGCCCGGGAAGCGGGCCTCGCCGCCCGGCTCGACGATGCCCAGGCCCGGCTCGATGCGGCGGCCGACCGGCTGGCGGAGACCGAGGCGCGGCTGGCGGCGGCGGAGACCGCGCTCGCGGCGGAGCGCGCGGCGGGGCGCGACGAGCGGGCCATCACCGCCCGCGCCTATGCGGATCTCGCCCGCCGGCTCGACGTGCTGCGCTTCGGAGGCCCACCCTCTGGAACCGCCCCCGCAGAAGGTCCCGCCGAAGGCCTCGAGGCACTGCTCGACGCCTGCTACAACCGCATCGAGGCCCGGCTGAGGGGCTCCCGCGAGGAGATCGCCCGCCGCCTCGTCCCCTATCTCGACGACGTGGCGGCGGCCCGCGAGCGCAGCGGGGGCGGCGCGGTGCTCGATATCGGCTGCGGGCGCGGCGAATGGCTCGAGCTGCTGGTCTCGAAGGGCATCGAGGCCCGCGGCATCGACCTCAACCCGGTCCAGGCCGCCGAGGCCCGCGCCGAGGGGCTGCCGGTGGAGGAAGGGGACGCCATCGCGCTGATGGAGAGCCTGCCCGCCAACACGCTTGCGGTGGTCTCGGCCCATCACCTGGTGGAGCACCTGCCCTTCCGCGACACCGCCCGGCTCACGCGCGAGGCGCTGCGCGTGCTCCGCCCCGGCGGGCTTCTCATGCTCGAGACGCCGAACCCCGCCACGCTGATCGTGGGCGCGCGGAACTTCCATTTCGACCCCACGCATATCAAGCCGCTGCCCGCCGAGGTGCTGACGGCCCTGCTCGACACGCTCGGCTTCCACCCCGTCGAGGCGCGCTTCCTGCACCCCTCCGAAACCGGCGACATCCTCGCCCGCGAAGGCCGGCTCGACCCGGTGGTGGCGGAGCTCCTCTTCGGGCCCATGGATCTTGCGGTGCTGGGCACGAAACCGGCCCTCGACGCCGCAGCCGCGCCTGCGGTACCGGACGCCTGAGACCCCTGCCTTCCTGCTGGCCTGCCCGCTAGCCTTCCCGCTGGCCCTTCCGGAGACCGCCCCCATGCGCATCGCCGTCACCCGCACCGATGTGCCCTTCGTCACCGGCGGGGCGGAGCGGCATTCCGCCAATCTCGTCAAGGCCTTGCAGGAACACGGGCACGAGGCGGCAGAGGTGGCGATCCCCTTCCGCTGGCATCCGGGGCAGATCCTGGTCGAGCATGTGATGGCCGCCAAGCTCATCGATCTCGGCCATTTCGCGGGCGATCCGATCGACATGATGATCGGGCTCAAATTCCCCGCCTGGCTCGCGCGGCACCCCAACAAGGTCTTCTGGGTGCTGCACCAGCACCGCCAGGCCTACGACCTCTGGGACAGCGGGATCTCGGATCTCCTGCACGACCCGGACGGGGCGGCGGTGCGCGGGCTGATCCGGGCGGAGGACGCCGCGAGCCTCGGCGCCCCAGGCGCGCGCATCTATGCCAATTCGGGCAACGTCGCAGCCAGGCTCGCTAAGTATAACGGCATCGCGGCCACGCCCCTCTACCACCCGCCCCCCAATGCGGAGCGGCTGAGGGCGGGGCCTTACGGGGACTACCTGTTTGCGCCGGGGCGGCTCAATCCGCTGAAGCGCCAGGACCTGATGATCGAGGCAATGGCCCATGCCCGGAAACTGGCACCGGGGGCAAAGCTGGTGCTGGCGGGCCCCAGCGACGATGCGGGCCATACCCGGGCGCTCAAGGAGCGCGTCACCGCCCTGGGGCTCGAGGACTGCGTGACCTTCACCGGCGCCATCCCGGATGCGGAGATGGTGCGCCTCTATGCCGAGGCGCGCGCCGTGGTGTTCACCCCGGTGGACGAGGATTACGGCTACATCACCCTCGAGGCGATGCTCTCGGCCAGGCCCGTGATCGTGACCACCGACAGCGGCGGCCCGCTCGAATTCATCCGCGACGGCCAGGAGGGCTGCGTCACCGCCCCCGAGCCCGCGGCCCTCGGCGCGGCCTTCGCCCGGCTCACGGAGGATGCAGGGCTGGCCGAGCGTATGGGGGCGGCGGCGGCGGCGCGCTATGCGGGGCTCGGCATCGGCTGGGAGACGGTGGTCGAGACGCTGGTCCGCGCCGGACAGGGAACATGACAGGGAACATGACAGGCAAGACGACCGGTCTCCGGATCCACTGGGTCTGCCCGCTGCCGCCGGAGCCCACGGATATCGCCGAATACACCCGCCGGCTGCTCCCCGCCCTTGCCGAGGTGGCGGAAGTGGTGCTCTGGACCGACCAGCGCGACGTGGACCCCGAGATCGCCCGGGCCGTGCGCCTCCGCCGCTTCGACGCGGCCGCCCATCTGCCCATGGACATGCGCCGGCTCGGGCCGCCCCGGCAGAGGGCGAGCATGGGGGGGAGCATGGGGGGGGGCATGGCGGGAGGCCCCTTCGCCGAGGCGGTCTTCATCCATCTCGGGAACAATGCGCGGTTCCACGGCAGCATGCTGCGCCTCGCCGCCCGGGTCTCCGCCTGCCTCGTGCTGCACGATCTCAGCCTTGTCGACATGCTGGCCGGCGCGGCGGAGGCGGGCCATGTCACCCGCCGCGCGGTGCTGGACGAGAGCGCGCGCTTCTATGGCGCGGCCGGCCGGGCGGCCATGAGCGCGATCCTGGACGGCAAGGCGCCCGCGGAGGTCACCCCCGGCGGGCTCAGCCGCGAGGCGCTCTATGCCGCCATGCCCCATTGGGAGGCCGCCACGGGGCGCGCCGTCTCGCTCCTCACCCATACAGGGCCCGCCTTCGAGACCGTGGCGGCCCGCGGCTTCCTGCCCGCCTACAGGCTCGAACTCCCCTACCCCGCCAGCGCCACCCGGCCCGGGGCAGGGCGCGCCGCCGAGGGCCCGCTCAGGCTCGTGCAGTTCGGCCATATCTTCCCCAACCGCCGGCTCCTCGAGGGGTTGGAGGCGCTGGCCATGGTCGCGCCCGGCCGCGTGCCGGAAGGGGAGGCGGTGGATTTCGAGCTCAGGGTGCTGGGCAAGGTCTGGGACGAGGCGCTGGTCCGCCGCAAGATCGCCGAGCTCGGGCTCGAGGACCGGGTGCGCCTCATGGGTTTCGTGGAGGAGGCCCGGCTCGATGCCGCACTCCGCGAGGCGCATCTCGTGCTCAACCTGCGCGAGCCCACGGTGGGGGAGGCTTCGGGCAGCCAGCTCAGGCTCTGGAACGCGGCGGCGGCGAGCGTGGTGACCGATCTCGGCTGGTACGCGACCCTGCCCGGGGAGACGGTGTTCCGCATCCCGCCAGGCTCGGAGGCGACCGCCCTGCCCCCGCTGCTGCGCGCGATCGACCGGGACCGGAGCCTCGCCGCCACGAAGGGGGCGGCCGGGCGCGCCCGCCTCGAGGCGGCGCATGGCACGCCACGCTATGCGGAAGGCATCGCCACCATCGCCCGCGCCTTCGAAGAGGACGCGCGCGCCCGCCTCTCGGCCGACGCCCTCCGCCGCCGCCTCGGCCCCAACCCGAGCGGCACCGCCACCCCCCTCGAGGGCCTCATGGCCGACCGCGCCGCCGCCCTCCTCGAGCGCCGCGGCTAGGGCGACCGGCTCGCCGCCGACGCGATGCGTCCCGGGCTCGACCCGGGACCTCCTCCTTGGCGGGCGGAAGGGGCAGAACCCGTGCCAACGCACTCTTCAGCGCTTTTCCAAGCAGGGCACATGCATTCGCCGCTGCTCTCCGTGGAAAACGATGGTCGGTCAGTCATCATCGGTCGAAGCAACACAGGCCCATGTTGCGCCCTCCCTTCGGAAACCGTAGAAACGCGTCGACGTCAGCTTTGGATTACTGGGATTTCCCGGCACCCAAGTCGTGTGAACCGCTGCCTGATTATGGCTCTTCGTCCGAGTCGGAAGCGCCACACGGCAAAGAAGCGTATCTTTGGTTTCAGGACCGTCGATAGGCTCCCATTTTTCTGTAATGGCATTCCGGACAAAGGTAATAGACCAATCGAGCTCCGGCGTTCCTTTTCGTGAATGCCACGCCCCACCATATCCAACCGGCCAAGCAAATCCCCCTGCCGCTTTCCAGCGTGTCTGATGGGGCCTCAACCAACGGGAACAAGCACCTATCCTCAAGGCAATCTTGTTGCGCGGACTGTGATCGGAAATCTGGGCCTCAATATCTGATATAATCACAGAAATTGCTTCGTGCCAAAATACAGCGTCATCATCAATACAAAGATACGGCGCTAAACATCCCAGAATCGAGCGATAATTTTCACTACTCATTCAACACGCCCAATTTTTACAACAAAGAGAGTGGGCGAAGAGTGTTGAGGTGCGTGTTTCCTTAACCGCACGGGGGTGCCGCGCGGCGAGGTCCCGGCTCGGGGGCCGGGACACAAGCCGACGGCGCGTCGCCCCAAAAGGCCAGCGGGCGCTGCCCGCCTGCTCAGTTCTGCTGCTCGGGGGGGATGCCGGCGGTTTCCTGCTGCTCGCGCATCTTGCTGGCGAGCTCCTCGATGCCCTTGACCAGCGCCTTGGCGATGGGGTGCGCGCGGTTGGCGGGCAGGACGAGGCGGGCGCATTCCACGGTCTCGCCATCGGCCTTGCCGGCCTGGACGAGGGTCACGCGCAGATTGCCGTTGGTCACCTGCATGTCGGCGATGCTGTCGGCGAAGATGGTGGGGAGGGTCTGGCTGCTCATGGGCTCGCTCCTGCGTTCGGTCTCAACTGCGGTGGCTTTGGGGGATGTCTCCCGCATGCGCGGGCGTCCTGACAGGTCCGCCCCGCCACGGCAAGCCCGCGGGCGAACCATAGGGGACCAGGTGGCGCTCGGCCCCTAAACATGCTCTATCCCGGGCGGCGGCGCGCCCATCGAGATCGCGCCCGCCGAAACCGCATTGCCATCGAACCGGGGTCCATCGGGGCCATGCCGACCGAAACCGACGTCACCGCCGCCTTCCGCTGGATCCTCGGCCGCCCACCGGAGGATGACGCAGCCCGTCGCTATCATGCCGGGCTGGCGGACGATGCGGCCCTGCGCGCGACCCTGCTCGGCTCGGCCGAGTTCGCCGCGGCCTATGCGGGGATCGTGGGCGCGGCCGAGGGGCCCGGCAGCCCGGCCAACCGGCTCGGCCACGGCGCGCGGGCGGGCCTGCCGCGCTACTGGCGCCCCGCGGGGCCGGCGCTGCTGCCCGACGCGTTGCCCGAGGAGACCGCGCGGCTCTTCGCCGAGATCGCGACGGCCTGGCAGGCGCTCGGCGAGACCGAACCGCATTACTCGGTGCTGACCCATGAGGCCTTCCGGCAGGACCGGCTCGAGACCTGGCGCGCGGATTTCGAGGCGAGCGCGGACGAGGATGCCGCCCTCATCGACGATGCGCGCGCCCGCGTGGCAGCCCATTTCGCCCGGGCCATGGAGGACGGCGCCGGCGCCTGCCTCGAGCTCGGCGCGGGCGTGGGGCGGGTGACGCGCCGGCTCGCCACGCGCTTCGCGAGCGTGACGGCGGTGGATATCTCGTCCGCCCATCTCGCCGTGGCGGAGACGGAGCTGCGCCGCGCGGGGCACGGCAATATCCGCTTCCACCGGCTCACCGCGCCCGGCGATCTCGCCACGCTGCCGGTGGTGGATTTCGCCTATTGCCGGCTCGTGCTCCAGCACAACCCGCCGCCGGTGCAGGCGGCGATGATCGCGGGGCTGCTGAAGGCGCTCCGCCCCGGCGGGGCCGCCCTTTTCCAGACCGTGAGCCGCATCGATGGCTATGCCTGGGATGCGGCGGCAGATGCGGCCCGGCGCACCGCCCTTCGCGCCGGCGGGGGCGGGCCGGAGATGGAGATGCACGCCCTCGCCCAGGGCGATGTCTTCCGCCTGATCGCCGAGGCGGGCTGCGCGCCTCTCGAGGTCGACCGCGACACGGCGACCGGGGAGGATCCGGGCTTTCTCTCCCACATGTATCTCGCGGTCCGCCCATGACCGCCGGCCGGCAGGCGGCCATGGCCGTGGCGGACGATCCGGAGGCGCGCTTCCGCCGCCTGCCCGCCGCGCTCCGGCGCTGGACGCCGAGCGCGCTCTGGCGTCGCCTGCGCCTCGCCCGCCGGCGGACGCGCTGGATGGCGGAGAACGCGGCGGCCTGCGCGCCTTACGCCAAGCCCGCGGCGGCGGACTGCCTCGACACCGGCCCGATCCTCGCCATCGGCGACTTTTCGGGGGATAACGGCATCAGCCGTGCGGCGCTCTACGAGCATGCCCGGCTGGAGGCGGAGGCGCGCGCCGCGGGGCTGGGGCCGGTCGAGCGGCTGGACCTCACCGACCCCGCCCTGCCCCGCCACCCTGACCCGCGCGCGGACGGCGCGCCTGTGGCCAGGCTCTATCTCCTCTCCGCGCCGGATACCTATGCCCGCGCCCTCGCGCTCGTCTCGCCCGCGCGCATCGCCCGCGCCCGGCGCACGGGCCTCTGGGTCTGGGAGACCCCGGTGCTGGGGCGGGACTGGCATTTCGCCTTCGACATGGTGCACGCGATCTGGACGCCCTCGGCCTATAGCCGGCAGGCCATCGCCGATGCCGCGCCGCCGGACGTCGCGGTCTCGCTCCGCCCCCATACGCCGCAGCTGCCCGCCGGGGTCGCGGCGCCGGGCCGGGCGGCGCTGCGCGCAGCCCTCCAGGACCGCTGGGGCGTGGCGGAGGACGCCTTTCTGGGCCTCGCGGTGATGGATATCCGGAGCTGCCCCGCGCGCAAGAACCCCTGGGCCCATGTGGCGGCCTGGGCCGCGGCCTTCGGCGGGCGGGCGGACCGGGTGTTGATCCTGAAGCTCCGGCTCTCGAAGCGCACCGCCATCGTGCGCCGGGAGCTCGAGGAGATGATCGCGGCCGGAGCAGGCGGGGCGCCGTCGATCCGCCTCGTGGAGGACTTCCTGCCGGAGGCGGAGATGACCGCGCTGCAGGCCGGCGCGGATGTCTATCTCTCGCTCCACCGGGCCGAGGGCTACGGGCTCAACATCCACGAATGCCTCGCCCTCGGCACGCCGGTGGTGGCGACGGACTGGTCGGCCAATGCCGAATACGCCCCCGCCTATGCGGGCTATCACCCGGTGCCCTACCGGCTCGTGCCCCATCGCGACTGGACGGGACACTACCCGGATCGCGATTTCGTCTGGGCCGAGGCCGATATCGCCGCCGCCGCCGAGACGCTGCAGGACCTCGCCGCGCAGAAGGAGGCGGGGACGGAAGCCGGGGAGGAGGCTCGTGAGAACACGCCGAGGCGCGCCGGCGACCTGCCGGGCGGCGACGGCAAGGCGGCATGAGCCATAGGGGTGCCGTGGGGGAGCCCCCCGGATCGGGCGGCATCCTGATCGTGGCGCCGCGCGGCTGCCGCTTCTCGCCGGAGGGCGCCACCTCGATCGATCTCCATATCGCCGAGATCGTGCGGGCGAGCCGCCATGGCCCCCGCATCGCCGTGGCAGCCCCGGCGGTGGCCGAGCCCTTCCCCGGCATCCGGCACATCCCCTGGGACGCGCGGCGGCGGGGGCGGGCGCGGGACCGGGCGCTGGCCGCCATCGCCCGGGACGAGGCGCCGGCGCTCATCGTCGTGCACCAGCATCTCGGCACCGCGGCGGGGCTTGCCCGGCACCTGCCCGGCACGCCGGTGGCGCTCATCCGGCACAACTATGTGAAACCGCCCGGGCGCGGGCCGCTGGCGCGGCTCTCGGCGCGGCTCCAGGCGGCGCGCTTCGCCCGCCTCGCCGGCCTCGGCTTCGTGAGCCCCGCCCTGCTCGAGGCCTTCCGGCAAGGCTGGCACGCCCGCACCTGGCAGAGGCAGACCGGCGCCCTGCCCCTCTTCCTCACGCCGAACGGCATCGACACGGATCTCTGGCAGCCACGGCCGAAGCGCGACCGGCTGCTCTTCACCGGCCGGCTCGCGCCGGAAAAGGGCGTGCGCGAGGCCGCCGAGGCCACGGTGCGCCTGCTCGGGGCGCATCGCAGCTGGGAGGCCGTCTTCGTGCTCGACAGCCGGGGGGCGGACCCGGCCTATGCCGCCCTGGTGCACCGCACGCTCGCCCCCCTGGGCGGCCGGGTCGAGATCCACGAGAACATCGCGCATGACGCCGTGCGCGCCCTGGTCGCCACAAGCGCCGTCGCCCTGGTGCCGACCCAGGCCGCGGAGCCCTTCGGCCGCGTCGCCCTCGAGGCCATGGCGACGGGTGCTGCGGTGGTGGCGAGTGCCGCCGGCGGGCTCGGCCCGCTGGTCGCGGGCGCGGGGATCACGCTCGACCGCGCGGATACAGATGCCCTCGCCGCCGCCGCCGGCCCGCTCATGGCCGACGAGACCGCCCGCGACCGACTCGCCGCCGCCGGCCGCGCCCGGGCCGAGGCATGGAATCTCGCCGCCGCCGGCGCCGCCTTCGACACGATGGCCGCCCGCCTCGCGCCGCCGCTTCGTCCACAAGACTAAGAAAAACTCGGACAGATCGCTGCCATCATCGTCCCTGAACGGGACAATCCTGTCAGCATAGACAGTGTTGAATTGATAAGTCTCAACCTTTCTTGCGTTGCGTCATTAATCACCGTATTTCTATGGTTGAGGGCGTGGGGTAACGCCGTGGGAGGGGTCTATGAATATGACTTTGCGTGCGGCATGCGCAGCGGCCATCTGCTTTGCGGCTGCGGTGGAGACGGCAGACGCCGTGACGCTGGCATTCCCGACCGTCGAGGCGACGCAGCGCGCGCAGGGCACGGAGGGATCCGTCGGGTTCCCGAACACCGGACCGCTCGGTGACGAGAACGACTTCCTGCGCCAGCAATACACGAACACGGGCACCACATCGGTCGATGAACTGGCCTTCGTGCTCACGATCGCGCAGATCTCGCTCCCGAACGATGCGAGCGTCGACTTCAACGTCCTGCTGAACGGCACGCAGATCGGCGAGTTCATGGTCGTCGCCCCCTCGACGGGCAATGTGGCCAACGCACTCATCGGCACGCAGGTCGGCATGGCCTTCAACGATTTCGGCACGGTTGCCGGCGACGGCCTGAACAACGAGAGCTTCCTCTTCGAGATCGTGGTACCGACCGCGCAGGACATGGTGCAGGGCAGCGTGGCCTTTGCGCTGGTTGCCAGCACCGAATTCACCCTCGCGCTGAACGATAGCGTCGATGATCTGGTAATCCCGCTGCCTGCCGGTTTCCTCCTGCTCGCAACCGGCCTCGGCGGCCTGTTGGTCCTGCGCCGGAACACCACGACGGCCTGACAGAGCTTTCAAAGGGCCCGAGAAGGAACCCGCGACAGAGATCTAGAGACACATGAGTGTCGGATGATAGCGGCCGCCAGGAGCAATGCTTCTGGCGGCCGCTCTCGTTTCACACCGCATTCCTGGCGGGCCGCCGAACGCTCCGGCGCATCCGGCTGAGCAAGCGCCCTGCCCCGCACCCCACCCTCACCGTCCAGCCCTGCCGCCCCCCACGGCCGGCGCCTGTGAATGACAGAAGCTATGGATGGAGCTCCGCCGGGTCGCGATCATCGCAGGCTAGGCTCCCTGGATAGGGCCCGGGCACGGCCTCCTGGACAGGGCCTCTGGACGGGCCCGAAGCACCCAAGAGTTCCACGGAAAGCCTGACCGCGCCTCTCGCATCCAACAGCCCGACAGCCCGACAGCCCGACAGCCACAGGCGTCGCCCTGTCAGCCTGCTCGACAAGGCCGCGCCGCGCACGGCACGGAAGCAGAAACAGAAGCAAAAGCAGAGGCGGCACAAAAAAACCGCCCCAGCAGCGCCGGGGCGGGTTGTTGGTCTTGCCGGTGCTGGCACCGGCCGCCGAAGCGGCCGGCCCATCGACCGCGTCGATCAGACGAAGTCGAAGTTCAGCTCGGTGAAGTCTTCCGGCAGGAACGTCGCCGCATCCGCCGTGGTCGTGTCGAGGAAGAAGGCCCACGGATCGGTCGCGCCCGAGCCATCCGGCGTGATGATCACGTCGATGTTGCCCGGGACAGCCGCGGTGCCGCCATCGGCCTGCCAATCGGCCACCGTCTGGATGTCGACATCGGAGATGTCGCTGAACCCAAGCGGCGTCAGGTTGAACACGGTCACGTTGTCAGCCGTCGAGAAGTTGTTGACGTCGATGCTGCTGTCCGGATCGTCCGCGATCACATCGTCCACGGTGTAGATCGCCGCCGGCACACCCGCCACGCCCGAGTTGGTCGTCGGAGCGTTCTGGAGGGTGATGACGGTGTTGAAGTCAACCGTCGAACCGCCGGCACCACCACCAGCAACCAGGAAGTCGGTCAGATCCAGAGTGAAGTTCTCTGCACCGTTCGCGATCACCTGGACGTCGTCGTTGGCGGAGCTGACGAAGGTCGGCGCCGCCGGCACCACGGCGTTGATCAGCTCGCCGATGAACGTGCCGTTGTACCCGCTGAAGTCGAGGGTGTTGACCGAGGCGGGGATCACCTCCGACGAGTTCGTGACATCCTGCAGCGTCAGCGAGTCATCCGGGTCGGTCGTGCTGCCGCCGGTGATGACGAAGTTCGCCAGGATCGCGTCGACCTGAACGATGTCGTCGAGACCCGCCTGCACGACGAAGTCCTCAGCGGCATTGCCCACGGTCGGCGTGAAGCCGGCAATCGCCGTGTCGATGCGGAAGGCATCGTCGAGCGCGATCTCGAGCAGGATATCGTCATCCGGGACACCGCCGGCATTGTCGGTCGGGATCACCACATCGAGGTTGAAGGTGGTGAAGTCGCTGACATCGAGCGTGTTGGCGCCCGTCAGCAGACCGCTGTTGTCGAAGATGCCGTCGGTGAGGCTGACAGTGATCGTGCCGCTGCCGTTACCGATGAAGTTGAGGTTCTGGCTGAAGGTCGCCGTCGCCCCGCTTTCACCCACAGTGATGTCCGTGCCATCGCTGAGGCCGGTGAGCACGAGCGCACCGCCGACCGCACCGATGAGGATGCTCTCGTTGAGCGACCCTGCGCCGGCGAGGCTGAACACACCGAGCGCACCCGAGAGCTGCTGACCCACGGCAGCGCCGTAAGCCGAGCCGCCGACCGAGCCGAACTGGATGCTGTCGAAGCCCGTGATGGTCGGGCTGACACCAAGCGCCGTGTCGTCCACCGCATCGAGCGAGCCCACATCGGTGGTGCCACCGAAGTTGCCACCGAAGCCGACCAGGCCGCCAGCGATCCCGTTACCGGTGATCGTGTCGTTGGACAGGCCGTTCAGGATCGCCGCCGTGCCGGCACCGCCGTCGACACCGAGAGTGAGAAGCCCCTCGAGGTCTTCGCCATCGATCGTGAGATCGTTGGCCGAGTCACCAGCGGTCGCCGTCGGGTTCAGCAGGGACATGGCGTTGACTTCGAGCGACAGCGCCTGCGTGCCCTGGAGCACGAGGGTGTTGACGCTGAGGCCGTTGAAGCTCGTCACCTGGTTGACGGTGTTGAGCGCACCGTTCGAGTTCACCGTCACCTGACGAACCGCCGAGTTAGCCTCGTTGGTGCCGGTGCCGTTCACGGTCAGGTTGGTCACGCCGAGCTGGCCGGTGGCCGCCGCGGTGTTGTTGAGCGCGATCTCGAGCTCTGCTTCCTGGCTGTCCGTGACCGTGATGATGTCGAACTGCTGGTTGGCATCCGACGTGGCCGGGGTGCCGATGGTCTGGTTGATGCCCCAGACGGTGATGCCCGTGCCGACCTCGGGGTTGATGATGGTCGTGTCCGTGGTCGCACCCGTGGTCGCAACGAAGATCTCGCTGAGGCCAAGCATGTTACCGTTGGTGATGTCCATCGTGATGAGGTCGGTCGGACCGTCGTCACCCGGCGTGTCGCCGTTGCCGGCGATGATCAGGTTGTCGACATCCTCGAAGGCCTCGAACGCGTTCTGCGCAACCGTGAGGGCCGGAAGGCCGTTCGCGGCGCCGACCGCAACACCGGTCGAGGTGTTGAGCTCGAGGGTGTTCTCGACCGTGTCGGCCTCGGCGTCGTTGACGTCGAGATCGATGCTGATCGAGTCCTTCTGGAAGGGCAGCGCACCGAGGAGCGGGCCCGAGCTCGTCAGGTTCACGCGGTCGGCACCGGTGCCGGACGTGATGTCGAGATCGAAGACCGGGCTGTAGGACACGAGGTTCGGGGCGAAGAGGCCGCCGGCCGCCGTGTGGTTGAAGTTCAGCGAGAGGTTGTTGCCCGGCGTGTCGCCGCTGCCGTCACCCATCGCGTAGATGAACTCGACATTGTCCTCGTCCGTGTTCAGCGGTGCGAACTCGGCAATGCCGTCGGTGTCCAGGTACTTCTCGAGCGAAGCCGAGGTGATCTGGGCGCCGACCTTCACGTTGTCGTCGAAGGAGGTGCTGTCGAAGATGCGCACATCCGAGATGCCGACGGTGCCGACGCGGTTGTCGTCGGTGGTCGGCAGGTCGAAGATCGACTCGATGCCGCCCGAGGACGAGCTGGTGTTCGGGCCGATGATCAGGTCGCCGGCAACGCCGGTGCCGCCGAAGGAGCCCGGCAGATCGTCGACGATGACTTCCTGCAGGACGTTGTTGGTCGAGCTGAGGATCTGGATGTCCGACCGCTCTTCGACGAAGAGGTTGAACACCTCGATGCCGTCCGTCTGGCCCATGGAGCCGACGATGAAGGCACCGCCCTCGGCACCGCGGCCCACGCCGTCGGCAACCAGGTTGCCGATGATCGGGCCTTCCGGCGCCGCGTTCGGCTCCTGGTCGAACACGAGGTTACCGGCGGCCGGCGCCTGGCCGTCGAGGAACAGCGTGGCACCCGGCGCGAGATCCGTGCTCTCGCTGTCGACGATCAGGAACTGCGTGTCGTTGACCGCAACCGCCTCGAG
This sequence comes from Pseudomonadota bacterium, assembly GCA_038526025.1. Classification (GTDB taxonomy): domain Bacteria; phylum Pseudomonadota; class Alphaproteobacteria; order Rhodobacterales; family Rhodobacteraceae; genus Thermohalobaculum. The sequence continues at coordinate 9,366 of JBCBHB010000001.1, read as the reverse complement.
GCCGGTGAGGCCCTGCGCAGCGATTTCGGCGTTCAGCGCCGCCACGAACTCGGGGATCGTGTTGTTGATCGGATCGGTGTCGAAGTCACCGCCCTCGGCCACACGCGCGATCTCGAGCGTCACGGTCTCGCCGCCGCGCGAGAACGCGACACCGGTCACCGGGAACTCGGAGAGGTCGGGCTGGTTGAGGTCGTCGAGCGTGACGAGGAGGCTCGACTCGCCCAGGTTCGACTGGAGCGCCGCCGGGTCGAAGAACACGGCGTAGGACACGAACGGGTCGCTGTCGCGGAAGCCGATGAACGTGCTGTCGGTGCGCGAACGCACGTCCTCGATCACCAGATCGCCGCGGCTGTTGTCCGACCACCACTGCTCGACGCCGTTGTTGTTCTGCGCGTCGACGCGGGCGAAGAGGCTGCCGGCACCGAGGATGTTGTTGGCGTTCACCGCGTTCGGGCCGATCACCGCGCCCGGGGTCGTCAGCACCACGCCGGCCACCGCACCGAGAACGGTGTTGGACGCGAGGTCGGCGTTGAGCGTCTGGTTGCGGATGAACATGTTCTCGACGCTCGACGAGTTCGTCGAGATCGCCGGGCCCGACGGGAACAGGCCGCTCGTGGTGACCGTGAGGTCGATCTGGGCGCTGTCGTTGCCGCCGCCGCCGATGAAGGTGTCACCGGACTCGAAGGTGTTGGTGACGTTGCCGAAGCCGGCCGACGCCTGGGCGAGCGGCGCGACGAAGGTGTCGTCGAGGCCCGTGCCCTGGAGGTTGTCGACACCGTCGGTGAAGGTGAGGCCGTTGCCCACGCCCGGCGCGCCGAGCACTTCGTCGTCGAGCAGGCCTTCGAAGTCCTGCGTGCCCTCGGCACCGCTCACGAGGAAGGCGGTGATGTTGTCGCCGGAGAGGCCCTGGTACTCGGCCGAGCGGATGAACGAGAAGCCGAGATCGGCGATCGCGTCGTTGCGCGCTTCGTCCTCGATGATGTTGCCGTCCTCGTCGAACGAGGTGGCAGCGTTCAGGACGCCGAGCCAGAAGTTGAAGCCGTCGGGATCGGACGGACGGTCGAGGAACTCGAGGTAGAAGGTCTCGATGATCGTCTCGTTGGTGAGCTGCGAGAAGGTCTCGGCGAACTCGTTGCTGTTCGCGAAGCGCTCGGCAACGTCACGGCCTTCGCTGGGCGTGGCGAGCGACGCGGTCGCTTTCGGCACCCAGAACTCGAAGCCGCCCTCGTCCGGCACGCGGCCGCCGAGGAAGACGTCGTAGAACGCGACGGTCAGGCGCGCGCCGGCGGCGGCGTCGGACTCAGCCGCAGCCTCGAGAGCTTCGCGCTCGCTGGCGAAGGTGTCTTCGTCCGTGAACGTCGCGATCTCGGCATCGGTCGGCGTGCGCTGAAAGATGAACGTCAGGCCGTCGATGATCAGAGTGTCATCAAGCATCAGGTTCCCTCGTTGTTGGCGCCGACAGGCCGCAGACCGGCACGGCGGACGCACGTGATGGACGGTCGGAAACTATGCGGAAGGGCCTTCGCGAAGCAACAGGAAACTCCACACCCCCTCAGGCACTGCAGCGCAGCGGGATGACCGTGACCATGACGCAACGCCGAGAGCGGCGGGGCCAGGGGTGGGGTGGGGGGTCTGCCTGACAGACCCCACAAATGCATACTTCCATAAATATGGGTTTATATAAATTTATATTCCTGGCTTTGCATAATTACGGAGGTGTGGAAATGTGGATTTACATATCTATGGGTATCTGACAGAATCCCGCCCGATATCCTGCGGCCGGTGGGTCCAGCTCTACCAGAAATAGCGTCGCCGGCCCGCGACAGGGCGCATGGCACGCACCCCCATCGCCCCCGCTTGCCATGGCAAAGGAGTGCCCGGTTATGCAGATCGTCTTTGCCTCCTCCAAGGGAGGCGTCGGAAAATCCACCAGCTGTGCGGCCATCGCGGCCCTTCTCGCCGGGCGCGGCGAGGGCGTTGCGGTGCTCGATCTCGACCAGAACCGCACCCTCGATGCCTGGGGTCAGGCAAGCGGCGTGGCGCGTCTTGCTGCGGATGCAAGCGTGCCTGAAGGGGCCGATCGCGCCGCAACCCTGCCCGGTCTCGCCATCGGCGCGGTCGCGGCCGACGACTTCGCCGACGCCTTCCGGGCCGCCCGCACGGCGGGCTGGCCCCATGTCTTCGTCGATCTGCCGGGCATCCGGGAGGTCACGCTCATGAAGGCGGTGGCCAAGGCCGATCTCGTGGTGATCCCCGCCCAGCATTCCGAGCCCGATATCCGCCAGGCCATGACCATCGCGCGCGATATCCGGGACATCGAGGAGACCCTGGGGCGCGCCATTCCCCATGCCGTCCTCTTCACTAAGGTCCGGCCGCTCCGCACCCGGCTCGACCGGTTCGTGGAAGCGGAACTCGACCGTTCGGGCCTGCCGCGTTTCGCCACGCCACTGGTGGACCGCATCGCCTATAAGGAGATGTTCCTCGATGCCATCGCCCCCCATGCCAAGGAGCCCGACCGGGGCGCGGGCCCCGAGCTTGCGGCGCTGGTGGCGGAGATGGAGGCCATGATCGCGGCAGCGGCGGGAGGCTCGGCCGACACGCTGCCGCGGGCGGCGGGGCAGGGCGCATGAGCCGGCGTCCCCCTCCGAGTTTCCGGGCCATCGCGCCCCCTTCCGAGGCCGATGCGGCGCGGGAAGCGGAAGAGGAAGCCCGCCTCGAAGCGCTGGCGCGCCGCCGCGGCGTTGCCCGCCTCGAGACAGAGCCCGCGGGCGAACCGGAAGCTCCTTCATCCCCTCCTCCCTCCTCACCGCCGGAGGATGAAGGGATGGCGCCTGAACCGGCCGGCGATGCGCCCTCGGCGCCAGTGGCCCGAAAGACCAAACCCTCTTCACCGCCAGCTCCTGTGGAGCAAGAGGTTCCAGAACCCCAGAGAGCGCTCAATATCGAGCTACCCGTCTCGGTGATCCGGGCGCTGAAGGCGCAGGCGGTGGAGGAGGACTGTTCGGTGCGTCATCTGGTGATGCGGGCGCTCTCTCAGGCCGGTGTGGCGATTCCGGCGACGGCGATGGTGCCGGACGGCCGGCGCCGGCCGCGGTGAGGAACGCGTTGGCGGCTGGCTGTTCCGATGAGGGTGTTAAATCGGGTTAAGAGTCTGGTTACGCAGTGGAAAAGACTCGTAAGTCGCTTGTGACAAAGCGGTTTTTTGCACCCCCCGATTCCAAAGGACCAGTTGGGCGATTCCAAAGGACCCGCGGTTTGATTCCGAAAGACCAATCGGGCGATGAAGGACCACTCCGGCGTTGAAAGACCAGTTCGTGGACGATAGAACAGTCCGGCGATGAAAGACCAAACCGCGCCTGCCGTTACCGAAACCGAGGCACCCGGGCTCTTCGATGCGCTGCCGGCGGGGTCCGATGCTGCGGAGGGCGCAGGCCGGTCGGCCGCGATGGGGCAGGGGGGGCGCAGTGCGGCAACCCCGCTCGACCCCGACCGCTACCCCCAGGGCGATTTCTTCCTCTGCGATATTCTCGATGCCACGCCCAAGGGCGATATGGCGCCGATGGAGCACCCGATCTTCTCGCTCTCCACGCGCCCCGATACGCGGCGGCTGCGCTACGAGAACGGCAAGAACTGGGTGGAGGTGCGGCCCTCGCCCGAAGGCCTCGCCACGATCCACGACCGGGATGTGCTGATCTTCTGCATCTCCCAGCTGGTGGCCGCGCTCAATGCGGGGCGCGAGCCCTCGCAATATGTGCGCTTCCAGGCGGCGGACCTCATGCGCGCGACCAACCGGGCCGGGGGCGGGGCGGGTTATGAGCGGCTGCAGGCGGCCTTCGCCCGGCTCCAGGGCACCCAGATCGTGACCAATATCGTGACCGGCGGGCAGGAGGTGACCTCGGCCTTCTCGCTCATCGACCAGTTCCGCATCGTCCGCCGCACCAAGGGAGGGCGGATGATCGAGGTGGAGGCGCGGCTTTCGGACTGGACCTATGCCGCGATCCGCGCCCATGAGGTGCTGACGCTTCACCGGGACTATTTCCGGCTCCGAAAACCCCTCGAGCGGCGGATCTACGAGATCGCCCGGAAGCATTGCGGGCTGCAGCCGCTCTGGCGCATCGGGCTGCAGAAGCTGCACCAGAAATGCGGCTCGACCTCGGATCTCCGCGTCTTCCGCCAGCAGGTGCACCGGATCGCGCGCCAGGATGCGGAGCATGCGCATATCCCGGATTATGCGGTGGAGCTGACGGACGGGGACGTGGTGATCTTCCGGCTGCGGCGCGAGGCGGCGCTCGAGGAGCTGGGCGTCGGCAAGCTCCTGCCCGAGACCTACCAGGAAGCCCGCAGCCTCGCGCCCGGCTGGGATGTCTACCATCTCGAGCGCGAATGGCGGCGCTGGTGCGAGCTCGAGGAGATCGAGCCCCGCCATCCCGACCGCCATTACCTGCGCTTCTGCGCGAGCTGGGCCGAACGGCGCGGTGCGCCCTGAGCTTTCCGGGCACAGGGCCTTCAGCGAAACGGCATCCCGGCTAGTCGCCGGGATCGGTTGTTGCGGGAGCGCCCTGACGGGCTGGACGCCGCGTGGCTGCAGGCTTCGATGAGGGGATGGGGGCGTTTCAGGAGAGGTTACGGGACACGTTACGGGGTGGGGGAGGCGTCGCCGTCCTGCGGCGGTGTTGCCGGACCGGCCGGCGCGGCCTGCCCGAACTGGAAGGCGTGGAGGCGGGCATAGAGGCCGCCTTTCTTGAGAAGCTCGGCATGGCTGCCGCTTTCGACCACGCGGCCGGCCTCCATGGCGTGGATCATGTCGGCGCTGCGGATGGTCGAGAGGCGGTGTGCGATGACGAGCACCGTGCGGCCCTTCATGAGACGCTCGAGCGCCTCGGCCACATGGGCCTCCGCCTCCGCATCGAGGGCGGAGGTGGGCTCGTCGAGCAGCAGGATCTGGGGGCTGCGGAGCATGGCGCGGGCGATGGAGAGGCGCTGGCGCTGCCCGCCCGAGAGCCGCGCGCCGTTCTCGCCAAGCGGGGTGTCGTAGCCCTCCGCGAGGGCCTCGATGAAGCTGTGGGCATTCGCGGCCCTGGCGGCGGCGATGATGGTCTCGCGCTCGGAGGGCGGGGCGTCTTTCGGCCGGCCGAGATCGATGTTCTCGGCCACGGTGCCGTCGAACAGGAAGGCGTCCTGGGAGACATAGGCGATTCGGGCGCGCAGGCTGTCGAGCGTCACGCCCGCGATGTCGTGCCCGTCGATGGCCACCCGGCCCTCCTCGGGGTCGTAGAAGCGCTCGATGAGCTGGAAGACCGTGCTCTTGCCCGCGCCCGAGGGGCCGACGAGCGCGGTGACCTGGCCGGCCTCGGCCACGAGATCGAGCCCCGCGAGGGCAGGGGGGCCGTCGGTCAGCAGGGGCGCGCGGGCCTCGGGCAGGACCGCGTCATCGGGGTCCGTTTCGGGGCCGGCTTCAGGGCCGGAGTGGGCTTTGGGGTGGGGCTTGGGCGATGCCGTGCCGGCAGACGGGGCAGGGGCGGTGTCAGGGACGGTTTTTGGGGCGGCTTCTGGCGTGGGATCCGGAACGGCGCTCTTGCCGGCCAGCACGGCGGCGGGATCGGGCCAGGGCAGCACCTCGCCATGATCGCCATAGGTGAAGCGCACGCCTTCGAGCGCGATGCGCCCGGGCCCCTCGGGCAGGGGCTCGGCGCCGGGCTTCTCGCGCAGCCGCGTCGGCCGGTCGAGCATGGAATACATGATCTCGACGCCCACGAGATGGGCATGCAGCACCACGTTGAGCTGGGCCACGCGCCGCGCCGGGTCGTAGGCCAGCAGCAGCGCGGTAAGGAAGGCGAAGAAGGCGCCGGGATCCTGCGTCCCGTCGGTCACCCGGTGGCCCGCATAGAGGATGACGGCGGCGATCGCGAGACCCGCCACGGTCTCCATGAGCGGGATGGGCGCGGCGGAGATGGTGGCGATGGCATCCGCGCGCTTCCTCACGCCCTCCACCGCATCGTCCATCTGCCCGCGCATGCGGCCCTCAAGCCCGAAGGCCTTGATCACGCGCAGGCCCCCGCCGGTTTCCTGCACGGTGGTAACGATCTGGGCGAGGCCGAGAAATTCCGCCTTGGCCACCTTCTTGATGCGCTTGACGAGCTTGTTGAGCCCCCAGATTGCCGGCGGCGCGCCCAGCAGCGCGATGGCCGAAAGCTCCGGGTTCTGCAGCACCATGACGAGGCCAAGCACGATGACCGAGAGAAGATCGCGCCCAAGCCGGGTGATGACGAGGTTCAGGGCCTCGCGGCCGGCGCGCGCGTTATGGCTGAGCCGGGTGGCCACATCGCCCACGGGGAAACGGTCGAAGAAGTCCACGCGCTGGCCCAGCACATGGTCGAAGAGCCGCATCTGCAGCTTGGCGACGATGGCGTTGCCGATGCGGTTGAGGATCACGCTGTTGAAATAGGTGGCCACGCCTTTGACGATGAAGATGAACGCCACGGCGCCGGCGATGGGGACGACGAGCTCGCCGCGGCCCTCCACGAAGATCTCGTTGATCACGTCGCGCATCACCCAGGCCGAGAGCCCGGTGGTGCCCGCGATCACGCCCATGAGCCCGAAGGCCATGGCATAGCCCTTCCAGTGCTCCATGCCCGCCTCCCGGAAGAGGCGGATGAGGAGCGCGGGCCGGCCCTCGAGCGTGGGCGCCAGCCTTCTGGCGGCAGCCTTCAGGAAGGGCTCTGATGCGGTTTCGGATACGGTCATGCGCGCGTCTCTACCGAGCGGGGCCACCGGCATGCAACCGGATCGCCGCAGCCTATCGCAGAACGCATGACCTGGCTTCCCGTGCCACGCGGCCCCGGTGGGCCCCCGTGGCCCCCGGTGGGCCTCGTTGGTTCCGGATGGTCCCCGATAGTCTATGGATCGGGACCATCGGCGCATCGGGGGCACAGGAAAGTTTACACCGTCGCCGATTCCTGCCACTCTGTGCAGTGAAGTTATAGCCCCCCGTCCGCGGGCGGGCGGCCCGGCCCGGTGGATCCCCGATGGATCGACACCAGCCGGTCTCGCCCGGGCTGACCGTGGGCGGCGCGAGCCGGGGAGCGCCGATGTACGTGCATAACCAGCGGGCCAACGAGGCCGATGTCCAGGAACTGCGCCGCGCCGGCGGCCGGTGGCTGAAGGCGTTGCGGACCGCCCGCGGCCTGAGCCAGCGCCAGATGGCCCGCGAGGTCGGCGCCGAATACTACACCTTCATCAGCCAGCTCGAGAACGGCCGCGGCCGGATCCCGCCCGACCGCTACCGGGCCTGGGCGCGCTCGCTCGGGCTCGCGCCCTCGACCTTCGTTTTCAATCTCATGCGCTTCTACGATCCCGTGACCTTCGAGCTTCTGTTCGACGAGGACGGGAAGTTCGGCGGCGATACGGCGCGTTTCCGCCGCATCGATGCGGACACCGAAACCGAGGCGGATGGCGCGAAGGGGGCCGCGAAGGCCTGAACGCGACCGCCCGCCAGAATGCCGGGGCGCGGCCGGCACCCCGTCCAGCACTCTGGCCAGCACCCCGGCCAGCACATAGGCCAGGACACGGGTCACGCCCCGCAGCATACCAGGCGATTTGCTGGGGGGCGGCATCATGACCCGACCGCTGAGCCAGATGGCGACCGCCGCCACGCCCGGTTCCGGTCTCGCCGCCGCGCCGGGCCGCGACATCGTCATCGTCGCCCCGCGCAACACGCGCTTCTCGCCGCGCAACGCCACCTCGATCGATCTCTATGTGCATGAGCTGGCCTGCCAGAGCCGGTTCAGCGACGCGATCACCGTGTTCGCCGAAGCCGTGGAGCAGCCTTTCGAGGACGTGACGCTGGCCTGCTGGAGCCGCACCGAGAGCTTCGCGCGCCGCGCCGCCCGCATCGCCGAGCGCCGGCCGGGCCTTGTGGCCGTGCATCAGCACCTCGCCACCGCCGCGCGGCTCGCCCGGGTGCTGGCGCCGGTGCCCGTGGTGCTCGTGCGACACAACTTCATGAAGCCGCCCTCGAACCCGGTAACCGCCTGGCTGAAGGGAAGCCGCCTCCGCCGCCTAGCCGGCATCGCCTTCGTCTCCGATTGCTGCCGGCGTGTCTTCGAGGCGGAATGGGGGGCGGCGGCCGCGATCGGGCGCGGGGGGCCCGAGCTCTTCGTGACCCCGAACGGCATCGCCCTCGAGAAATGGCGGCCGGCCGCGCAGAAGGAGCGTCTGGTGCTCTTCGTCGGCCGCCTAGCGCCCGAGAAGGGCGTGCTCGAGGCCGCCGAGGCCATGGGCCGGGCGCTGGCGGCCCGGCCTGGCTGGCGCGGGCGCTTCATCCTCGACACCACGCGGGCCGAGCCGGCCTATGCGGCGCGGGTGCGGGCGGCCATCGCCGCCGCGGGGCCGGGCGTCGACCTGCTGACCGACGTGCCCCATGACGCGGTGCGCCGGGAGATGGCGCGGGCGGCCATCGCGCTCGCCCCCACCCAGAACGCCGAGCCCTTCGGCCGGGTGGCCATCGAGGCGCTGGCCTGCGGCACCGCGCTGGTGGCCGCGCGGGCAGGGGGGCTCGTCGAGGCGGCGGGGGCCGGCGGGCTCCTGCTCGAAACGCCCTCGGCCGAGAACATCGCCGAGGCGCTGACGGGGCTGATGGCGGCGCCCGAGCGGATCGATGCCCTCGGCCTCGCGGGGCGGGCGCATGTGCGCCGCGGCTACGGCATCGCGGCCGCCGCCGGCGCCTTCGACGCCATGATCACCGATCTCACCACGCCCCCGTCGCTGCCGGCCCTCCATGCCCTCACGACCGGACAAGGCTGATCCGGGTCTCGTCGCTGCCCGCGAGGACCATTCCTTCTTGACCGCGACCCTGCAAATCAGCGAGGCGCCTCTTCGCCGCCGCGATCGCACCTATCAATTGTCAAGCAACGGGCCGATGGAACGCGTTACAGGAGATCTGTCGCGCCGGTCGGATAACAAAATGAGGAGAGCAGTATGCTTAACGATTTCTACACGTTCCTGGTGGAGCAGCTTTACGAGTTCTACCTGGGGCGTGCGCCGGACGAGAGCGGGCGCGAGCACTGGGTGGGCCGGCTGGAGGCCGGGGTCTCGCTGGAGGAGCTCGCCAGCGTGTTCGCCGAGAGCGACGAGGCCCAGAACCGGGAGCCCGGGCCGCTGCCAGAGCCCGATCCTATGCCCGAGCCTGAACCCGATCCTATCCCAGAGCCCGAGCCCGAGCCCGATCCGGAGGCGCTCCTGCGCGCAGAGAGCCCGATTGTGGACGGCAACGGCCTCGGCATCCTGCTCGGCGACCTTGCCTTCCTCGAGGGCCAGCAGGTGGTGGTGTCCGGCGTCACGGACAACACGGTGGCGACGACGAATGTC